>CAYWNR010000040.1:0-1290 GCA_964459705.1 uncultured Gemmatimonadaceae bacterium
ATCAACACGTAGAGGATCACCGCCGAGCCGAGGAGGAAGGTCCACTCCTCAACCAATCCCCAGGAAGGCGACTGCCGCCACCCGGGAATCACGAGTGGGACCACCAGATCGGATCCGACGATCCACAGAATGCCGACGAGGGAGTAGAGCAGGGCGAGGCGAAAGGCCTCGGCCGCGGGAGAACGGGCGACGGGGGAAGTGGGCTTCGAGGGTCGGACCACTTCCTCTCGCCCAGGAGTCCTTTCCAAGTCTTTCGCGCCTCCGGACCGCCGTGACGAGCACGACTGCCATGGCTCGGACAGAGCCCAACGACAACCGCGCCCGGGGAGGCACCGACCGCTGGCGCGCCCCAGAGTTCTGGAGAGTGACCAGCCGACGGTGTGCTACCTGCTTCGCAACAAAGGTGTTACGAAGGACACGCCGGAAACGTGACCTGGCTCACGTTTGGGATGGAGGCGCACAATGTGATCTGGCTCACGGAAGACGGAGCGCCGATCGGTCCGCACCTTCGTCGCGCCATTCCCCGCTCGGGACGCCAGGACCTTTCTGGCGAGGCGGACGGCGCGATCGGCCGGTCGGTCCCCCGACTGTGGGCCGGCGGGAACGTGACATAAGAAGATGCGCCCGATTCTCACCGCAAACCGTGACGCGGCTCACGCACCCCGGGTGGATCATCGGGAGCGCGGCTCCGGTGCGCTCACCGGTGCTCGTCCCGCTCGTCGTCACGGCCCTCGCTTGCCGCGGGCGGGTGTGCGGCGGTATCCATCGACGACGCGGCCCCGACGTAGGCGCTCGCCGCACCATGCTCGTACACGAGCTTGCCACCCAGATCGCCCACCCGCCAGCCGAGCCACGCAACCACCAGCGTCCCCGCGAGGGTCGCCAGCCGAGCGCTCGTTCCGGCAACGCCGCCCGCGAACCCGACGAGCGATACTCCCAACAGGAGCCACGCGCCCACCAGGAACACGTCGGCCGCATCGTGGTGCGCGTCCAGCGGCTGCTCGCTGGCCAGCACACGCTCGACGCGTTCTTCTTGATCCTCGCCGGTTTCCTTCGCGACGACGCCCGACGCAACGAGGAGCGCCGCGGTCAGCGTGACCAAGCCCCACGTGCGCCGTCGCGCGCCGTCGTGCAGACGCCAGACCACCACGGCGGTGAGGAATGGGAGAAATAGCATCAGAACGATCGGGAAGTGGACCACCGCCGGATGGAGCGGATTGGGAAGCATACCGTTATCCTCAAGGCTGTTTGTGTGTGCCGCCGGTTGACTCCGCGCAGTATAGTACGCGC
>CAYWNR010000040.1:1390-7802 GCA_964459705.1 uncultured Gemmatimonadaceae bacterium
CTCTCGCTCACGGCCGCCGTCTCGACGTCCGCGACCGCGCAGGACGGCCTCGCCGCCGCGCGCGCCTACCGGCAAGCCCATGCACCGGCCATCCTCCGCCAATACGCGGAGCTGCTGGCGCTCCCGAACGTCGCCTCGGACACCGCGAACATCGCGCGCAATGCCCGCTACCTCGAGGCGCACCTGGCGGCACTCGGCGTCCGCGCCGAGCTGCTGCGCGTCCCCGGCGCCTCCCCCATCGTGTACGGCCGGCTCGACGTTCCGGGCGCCACCCGCACGCTTGCGCTCTACGCCCACTATGATGGCCAGCCGGCGAATCCGCGCGAGTGGCGTCACGACCCTTGGGCCCCGAGCCTGTTCACGGCCGTCCCCGACAGCGGCGGTGTCCAACGCGCCTTCCCTCGAGACGGTGAGCCCGTCGACCCCGAGTGGCGGCTCTACGCGCGCTCGGCCGGCGACGACAAGGCCCCGATCGGCGCGTTGCTCACGGTGCTCGCGGCGTTTCGCGAACACGACATCCGGCCCACCGCGAACATCGTGTTCTTCTTCGAAGGCGAGGAGGAAGCGGGGTCGGTTCACCTTGGGGACTACCTCCGGACCTACCGCGATCGGCTCACCGACGTGGACGTCTGGCTGTTCCTCGACGGGCCCGTGCACCAGAGTGGACGGCCGTTGCTCGCGTTCGGCGCGCGGGGGGTGACGCGGCTCGAGGTAACGGTCTTCGGCCCCACCCACGGCCTGCACAGCGGGCACTACGGCAACTGGGCGCCCGTCCCTGGGCGGCTCCTGTCCCAACTCCTCGCCACCATGTGGGATGCGGATGGTAAGGTGTTGGTCTCGGGGTTCTACGACGACGACGCCCCGATCGGCGAGGCGGAGCGGGAGGCGCTCGCCCGGCTCCCCAATTACGATGCGGAGCTTCGTCACGAGCTGGGCCTGGCACGCACCGAAGGCGAGCCGGCGACCCTCGCCGAGCAGCTGATGCTCCCGGCACTCACCGTGCTCGGGCTCAGCAGCGCCAACGTCGGGGCGCTGGCAACCAACGTCATCCCCCCCACGGCCACGGCCACGCTGGGCGTCCGGCTCGTGAAGGGAAACGACCCCGAGAAGATGCTCGACCTGATCGAGGCGCACATCCGCCGGCAGGGCTACGTCATCGTGCGGGACGACCCCGACCTCGCCACCCGTCTCGCGCACCCGTTGATCGCCAAGGTCCGGCGAGACCACGGCTACCCCGCGGCGCGCACCGACATGACCCAACCCATCGTCAAGGAAATCACCGCTGCCGCTACGCGTGCCTCCGGTGGCGCCGTCGTGCTGATGCCCGGGATGGGAGGCTCACTCCCGCTCTATCTCTTTACGGACGTGCTCGGCAAGCCGGCGTTGGTCGTGCCGGTGGCCAATCACGACGACAATCAGCACGCGCCCGACGAGAATCTCCGCATCGCGAACCTGTGGTACGCGATCGATCTCTTCGGCGCGTTACTCACCATGCCGGCCCCGACGCCGTAGCCACCCCCGTGGACCTCACGCTCGTCGTGCTTCTCTTTGCGTCGCTGTCGGCGGCGACCGCGGCCCTCGGCGTCGGTCCGTTCGCCCTGAACCGGCGAGTGCCACTCACGCAAATCGGCCTCGCGAACGGCGTTGCCGCGGGCATGATGCTCGGCGCGGCCTACGGTCTGCTCCTCGCGAGTTTCGCCCGGGGCCTTACGGCCGTCGCCGCCGGCGCCTTGCTCGGCATCCTGTTCGTCGCGTGGACGCACGCCGCCTCCGGCACGGACGAGCTGGACCTCAACCGCCTCGAGGGCGGGTCCGACGCATACGGGTATCAGGTCCTGCTGGTCAACAGCCTCCACTCGGGATCCGAAGGCGTCGCGATCGGCGTCGCGATGGCGGTGAGCCAACCCTTCGGGATCTTCATGGCACTCGCGATTGCCGTGCACAATGTGCCCGAAGCGACGGTGCTCTGCGCCATACTCACGGCTCGCGGCGTCAGGCCGGCGAGCGCCGCCGGCCTCGCCGTGGCCGCCAACGTCAGCCAGATCCTCCTCGCGGTGGTGACGTACGCCATCGTGCGGGCCGCACCCGGCGTGCTCCCCTGGGCGCTCGGGTTTGCGATCGGCGGACTGGTGCAGCTCGTCATGAGTGAGCTGCTCCCAGAGTCGTACCGCCAGACCGGACACCGGAGCATCGCGCTCGTCACCATCGTCGCCATGGGCATCGTGGTTCTCCTGCGCGGGGTCGTCCCATGAATCCGGTGCTCGTGGTCTTCCTGTACGGGCTCATCACGGCGCTCGCCACCGGCCTCGGGGCCCTCCCGTTCGTCTTCCTGCGCAATGTCTCCCCACGGGCCGTCGCGTCCGCCAATGCCATCGCGGGCGGGCTCATGCTGGGCGCGAGCTTTGGCATCGTGGCGGAGGGAACCGGCTACGGCGCGTGGCAGACGCTGGTGGGCGGGTTGGCGGGGGTCGTGTTCATCCTGCTTACCCAGCGCTGGGTGGGCGACGAGGATGTGCCGCTCGTGGCGGCGCCGGCCGCCAACGCGCGACGCATGACGCTCATCGTGATCGTGATGACGGTGCACTCGTTCGCCGAGGGCGTCGCGGTGGGCGTGTCGTTCGGCGGAGGTGCCACGCTCGCGCTGGCCATCACGATCGCAATCGCGGTGCATAACGTGCCGGAAGGGCTTGCCATCAGCGCCGTACTCCGTCCGCGCGGCAGCACCGTGCTCGCCTGCGTCGCGTGGAGCATCTTCTCGTCGCTTCCGCAGCCGCTCATGGCGGTCCCCGCGTTCCTGTTCGTGGACGCATTCCAGAAGGCGTTGCCGTATGGCCTGGGGTTCGCCGCGGGGGCGATGGTGTTCATGGTGCTCGAGGAGCTGCTACCCGAGGCCTACGACCGGGCCAGCCGGTCGCGCGTTGCCATCCTGGTGAGTATCACGCTCGTCGCCATGGTGCTGTTCCAGCAGACGCTCTGACTTGGGGCAGCGGGGCAGTAAGGTCAGTGCGGGCAGACGCTTCCGCCTCTTCCGCCTTGTCCGCCCCCTCCGCCGTGTTCTTCCGCCCTGTCCGCCGTCCGGGTATCAGGAACTCCCCGGCCCGAGTAGATTGCCCGCCGATCCAGGGAGGACGACGTACCCCGATGCCAATGCCAGCCACCAACATCCGCCGCGGGATGGCCATCATGTTCGATGGCGAGCCGTGCCGCGTCATCGAGTTCCATCACCACACGCCGGGGAATCTCCGGGCGATGGTGCACGCCAAGCTGAAGAAGCTGAAGACCGGCGCGACCGTCGAGCACCGGTTCCGCGCCGCCGACACCGTGCATGCGGCGGAGCTGGAGACCCACGAGCTGGACTTCCTCTACCGGGCCAGTGCTACCTACACGTTCATGAACGCGGAGACCTACGAGCAATACGATCTCGACGCCGAAACGCTCGGCGACGCGGCGCAGTGGGTGACCGAAGGCATGCGGATCATCGCCGAGTTCTACGAAGGTCACCCCGTCGCGATCGATCTCCCCTCGTCTCTCGTGTTCGAGATCGTGGAGACCACCCCGGTGATGCGCGGCGCCACCAAGACCGCGTCCAGCAAGCCGGCGACGCTGAGTAACGGTGTCACCATCAATGTGCCGGAGTTCGTCGGGCCCGGTGAGCGCGTTCGCGTGAATCCCACGACGGGCGAATACCTGGATCGCGCCAAGGACTGATCGGCACGGCCGGCCCAGATACGACAGCGGCGCGCCACCTGGCGCGCCGCTTCGCTATGGGCGGGGTAGCGCGCAGTGGGCCGTTCCTTGGTCCCACGTTGCGGTACCGGCCTCGGCTTCGTCGTCCCGCTCCCGGGTGCGGGCATGACGTTACACGGGGGAAGGGAGACCGCGACCTTTCAGTGTTGGTCCGGCTGGTCGCGCACCCCGCCGCCAAGGGGGAAGGTATGGTCCGTCCCCGGGACGTCAAGCACGACAGCCCGAGTCCCCTTGCCCGCGGGCGTTGCGCCCATCGCCTTCGCGTTTCAAACTTCGTGCGTCATGGAATCCTTCGCGATCACCTCCGCATCACCCGGCGACTGGGCCGAGATCTCCGCGCTGCTCGATCGGAGCGCGCTGCCGCTCGACGGGCTCGAGTCGCACCTGGACTCGACGATCGTCGCGCGCGACCAGGAAGGGATTGTGGGGTGCGCGGCGCTCGAGCTCTACGGCGCCGATGCATTGCTCCGGTCGGTCGCGGTGGCACCCGAGCGGCGTGGTGATGGCATCGGCGCGGCGCTCACCTCTGCCGCGATCGCGCTGGCCCGACGGCATCGGATCCGCGCGATCTATCTCCTGACGGAGACCGCCGAGCGCTTCTTTCCGCGCTTCGGCTTCGAAGCGACGAGCCGTGACGCGGTCCCCGCGCCGGTGCGGGCGTCCGTCGAATTCACGTCGGCGTGTCCGGAAAGCGCCGCGCTGATGGTGCTGCCGCTCCGGCAACCCTAGCGCGCGGGGCCGTGCCGCGCTTCTTGCCCGACCCCGCCGAGCTGCGACGACCGTCGGTCGTCGCCCTCCTCGCGGCGAACCTCGTTCCGATTTATGGCGTGTTCGTGCTGGGCTGGGAGGTGTTCCCACTCATCCTGCTGTTCTGGATCGAGAACATCATCGTCGGCGTCGTCAACGTCCTCAAGATTCTCTTTGCCCGACCGGAGGACAAGTTATGGTGGGCGGGGAAGCTCTTCTTGATCCCCTTCTTCATCGTGCACTACGGCGGCTTCACGCTCGTGCACGGCATTTTCGTCTTTGCCGTCTTTGGCAACGCCGCCAACGTTGCACCCTCCGATATGAGCGCCGGCTTCATCGTGGAGACGATCCGCTCGTCGGGCGTCGTGTGGGCGGCCCTCGCACTTCTGGCCAGTCACGGCTTCTCGTTCGTCACCAACTACCTGGGGGCCGGCGAGTACCGCAACGCCGATCCCAAGGTGCTCATGGGACAACCGTATGCCCGGGTCATCGTCTTGCACATCACGATCATCTTCGGTGGGTTCGTGATGCTGTCGCTCGGCTCGCCCCGTGCCGGCCTCGTGCTGCTCGTGGTGCTCAAGGTCGGAATGGACCTGCGCGCGCACCTCAAGGAGCGGCAAACGCTTGGATCTGCCCGCCCGGCGGCCGCGTAGATGATCGGCGGCGTGAAGCCGCTCGGCCCTGCCGAATGAATCGGCGCCAATCCCGCTTCATGCGGGAGCGCCGAGCTCAAGCGAATCGGTCCTAATCCCGCTTCATGCGGAAGAGCCGAGCCGCGGGTTTACCCCGCGGACTCGCCCGGGAGCGCCGGTTCCCTTGATGCGGTAGTGGTTCCTCAGTGGTCCTCAGGCGCTCGGCGCGCCGGGAGTCGGCGGCGTGAAGCCGCCGCTCGGCCCTGCCGCATGCATCGGCGCTAATCCCGCTTCATGCGGGAGAGCCGAGCCGCGGCTTTACGCCGCGGACTCGCCCAACCACGCCGTTGCCCACATGTCAGTGATGATCCTGCGCGCTTGTCTCAGGCGCTCGGCGCGCGGGGAGTCGGCGGCGTGAAGCCGCCGCTCGGCCCTGCCGAATGAATCGGCGCCAATCCCGCTTCATGCGGGAGAGCGGAGCCGCGGGTTCACCCCGCGGACTCGCCCAACAGCGCGGTTTCCCATAGACAGATAGGGAGTAGCACTCAGCACGTGGCTCGCCGGGAGTCGGCGGCCTGAAGCCGCCGCTCGGCCCTGCCGGATGAACCGGCTATGCGCTCGTTTCGTCGGTTGGGCGTGGTTTCGGTGACGCGCTGACGGGATCCCGCCGCAACTTCCCGAGGTGCGCGCCCACCTCTACTATCACCTCACGTGGACAACACGATTCCGCGCTCCGACCATTGACGCCACGATCGCCCGCTTCTTGGGCGGCTTCCTGCCAGCAGTAGCGAGACAGGAACGCGGTCGCATTCTCGCACTCGGGATCGTCAGCACCCATGTCCATGTGCTCCTCACCTGCCATCCCACGACTCATCTCCCCCGTCTCGTTCAGCGACTCAAGGGCGGGAGTTCGGTGATTGCTCATAAGGAGGGACATGTCAGACACGGTGTCCTATTCGCCTGGGCGAAAGGGTACAGCATCGAGACCGTGAGTGCAGGAGCCGTTGGTCGCGTCGGCGACTACGTCCGAGATCAAGCCCGGCGGCATCCGCACGATGCGATTCCCGGGTGCATGCGCTGGACCCCTGAGCTGCCTGCTCCACCGCCAGCGGACCCCAGGAATAACCCGCTTCATGCGGGAGAGCCGAGCCGCGGCTTTACGCCGCGGACTCGCGCCCGGCAGCGCCGTTTCCCATAGGCAGATGGGAGTAGCACTCGGCGCTGGCTCGCGGGGAGTCGGCGGCGTGAAGCCGCCGCTCGGCCCTGCCGAATGAATCGGCGCTAAT
>CAYWNR010000040.1:7902-13415 GCA_964459705.1 uncultured Gemmatimonadaceae bacterium
CGACCGCCCCGACAATGCCGCCGACGATCGCTCCCCAGCCTGCGCGGCGCGATCCGCCGTAGCGCCGGGCCAGGCGAAACCCGATCCACGCCTCGATCACCTCTCCGGCCGCGGCGAGTCCCAGCACGGTCCCGATCATGCCGACCCCCACGGAGCGGAACCCCGTGAGCCAGCCGAAGCCGATGACGCCGAGGACCATCACCCAGAGCCCGGGCAGCCCCAGGGGCACCAGCACCAGACCGACGACGACGGCCACGACCAGGAGCACCACCGCCAGCCCCGTCATGGCGCCGATTCCAGGCGTGCCGCGTGCGGAATCCTGAGTCTCTGCCAGACTTCGGGTGAGCGGCCGGTCACCTGGCGTCCACTCTCGCGGAGGCGGCCGCACAGCTGCCCAGGATCAGAGGCGGGAAACCCCTTCCCGATCCGGCGAGAGAGGATGTCGATCGTTCGCACGACGTCGGGGTCGAGCTCGAGCATACTGGGCACCGTGGCTGCGCTGATCGGGACCGCGAAAACTCGCCCGACAGCGATGCTGCCACAATCCCGCCCGTGTGCGGCTGGGAGCCGGGCACTTGCGGACGCCGGTCGGGTAATGCACACATCCAAGCGCCGCACTTGGCTTCCTGATTGCAACCCTCACCACGGTGTTTCCCCATGAACCGCCCTCATTGCCGTTCGGCTCGACTGGCCGCCGCCGCGCTCGTCGCGCTCACCATCGGCCTTGCCACGCCTTCGGCCGCGCAGACCGCCCGTGGCAAACAGCTTGGCGTCGACACCACCAACTTCGACCGCTCCGTCCGGCCGCAAGATGACTTCTTCCGGTTCGTTGACGGCACCTGGTTGAAGAAGACGCAGATCCCACCGGACCAATCCAGCTGGGGATCGTTCCAAGAGCTAGCGGAGCGCAGCGAGGCTGCGCTGAAGCAGATCGTGGACGACGCGATGAAGGCCAACGCGCCCGCCGGCAGCAACCTCCAGAAGGTGCGGGATTTCTACGCGAGCTTCATGGACACGACCCGCATCGAGACACGCGGGCTGGAGCCGCTTCGCGCGGAGCTGGGAACGATCGCCGCCATCGGCTCGACGGCCGAACTCCCCGCGGCGCTCGCCCACCTCGCACACCTCGGGGTCTTCGGGCCGTTCGCCGCGTTCGTCGGACAGGATCAGAAGAACTCGAGCGCGTACATCGTGGCGCTGAATCAGGGTGGCCTCGGCATGCCGGACCGCGATTACTACCTGCGGCCGGGTGCCCGCTTCGACGAGACGCGGAAGGCGTACGCCGACTACGTGATGACCCTCCTGACCCTGGCCAAACAGCCGGATCCCGCGGGGACCGCGCAGCAGGTCATCGCCCTGGAGAAGCGCATCGCCGAGCACCATTGGGAGCGCGCCCGGATTCGGGATCGGGACGCGACGTACAACAAGATGTCCGTGCAGGACCTCGCCGATCTGAGCCCCGGGTTTGATTGGGTGGCGTTCTTCCAACCGATTGGACTGACCGCGACCACCGACGTGATCGTGCGCCAGCCCGACTACTTCCAAGCGCTCTCCCAAATCGTCTCCGACACCCCCGTGTCCACGTGGAAGGCGTATCTCACCTACAAGCTGCTGAGCGCCTACGCGGACGAGCTGCCGAGCGGGTTCGTTGCGGCACGGTTCGCGTTCTACGGGAAGGCCCTATCGGGGCAGGAAGAAATGCGACCCCGCTGGAAGCGCGGGGTCAACGAGGTCGAAGGAGCGCTCGGCGAAGCGCTCGGCCAGTTGTACGTCGAGCGCAACTTCAAGCCGGAAGCCAAGGCGCGGATGGACGCGCTCGTCAAGAATCTGTTGGCGGCCTTCAAGGAGGGCATCAACGAGCTGGAGTGGATGGGGCCGGCCACCAAGACCCAGGCGCAGGCCAAGCTGGCCAAGTTCACCGTCAAGATCGGCTACCCCGACAAGTGGCGCGACTATTCGGCCCTCGAGATCCGGCCCGACGACCTCCTGGGTAACGCCATGCGCGCGAACATGTTCCGGTACGACGACATGGTCTCGCGCCTCGGCAAGCCGGTGGACCGCTCCCGCTGGGGCATGACGCCGCAGACCGTCAACGCGTACTACAACTCTACCAACAACGAGATCGTCTTCCCCGCCGCCATTCTCCAGCCGCCGTTCTTCAACGTCGAGGCGGACGACGCGGTCAACTATGGCGGGATCGGCGCGGTGATCGGTCACGAGATCAGCCACGGATTCGACGATCAAGGCAGCAAGTCCGACGGCGACGGCAACTTGCGCGACTGGTTCACGCCGGAGGATCTCAAGGCCTTCCAGGAGCGGACCACCAAACTGGCGGATCAGTACTCGTCGTACGTGCCGATCGACACGCTGCACATCAACGGCCGCCTCACGCTCGGCGAGAACATCGGCGACCTGAGCGGGCTGGCAGTGGCGCTCCGCGCGTATCACATGTCGCTGCACGGGAAGGAGGCGCCGGTGATCGGCGGCTTCACGGGCGATCAGCGCTTCTTCCTGGGGTGGGCGCAGGTTTGGCGCACCAAGTTCCGGGACGAGGCCCTCCGCCGGCAACTGCTGACGAACCCGCACTCGCCGGGCATGTATCGGGCGTTCATCCCGCTGACCAACATGGAGGCGTTCTACAAGGCGTTCGACGTCAAGCCGGGCGACGGCATGTACCGGCCGCCCGACGAGCGCGTGAAGATCTGGTGATACGATGCGCGACGCGATTCGGAACTTCCTCGCCCGGCACCTCGCCGGGACTCCTGATCCGGCCGGCACCTCTCCAACCGACCAGGCGCCGTCACGCGACCGCGTGCAGGTGGCCGCCTGCGCGCTGCTGCTGGAGATCGCGCACGCCGACGACGAGTTCAGCGCCGTCGAACGCAGCCGCATCGAGGAAGCGCTCGAGCGGCAGTTCGGACTGGACGCGAAGGCCCGCGAGGAGTTGATCGCTGAGGCCGAGACGGAACGTCAGCGCGCAATCGACGACTTCCACTTCACTCAGCTCATCAACGAGCACTACGACCTCGGCCAGAAGATGGTCCTGGCCGAGCTGATGTGGAGCGTGATCCTCGCGGACGGCGAGGTCGCCAAGCACGAGGCGTACCTGGTTCGCAAGCTTGCGAACCTGCTCGATCTGGAGCCGGCGTACCTGTCCCAGGCGAGGCGGCGCGCGGCGGAGTAGTCCGGCGGCGCTACTCCTCGCGGAGCACCGTCATCGGATCCGGGAGCATGGTGGCGTGAGCTTCACCGCTGCCCGAGTCGGTGGTGCTGAGGTGTCCGCCGCGGGCTGCATGAGGATCCACTCCAGTGCCGAGTCGCGACCGTCCCGGTAGTCGGCCCAGGTCGGTGGGATCGCGTGATCCGGCGGGACGCCGGGCACGTCCTCTGGCCACAGGTCGTAGTGGCAGATGGCAACGGTCCCTTGCAGCCCGCTCCTCGGTAGCTGGAAGAACCCGGCCTCACTATACGAGTTGGGTCGGGCTCCAGTGGGCTCCCCCACGAGGATCGCGCCAGCCGCGCGCTTGAGGTCGACCGCGTTCACCATCGCCGCCGAGGCTGTCCGTCGACCGATCAGGACGTAGAGCCCCCCCGGGCGCAGGAATCGCTCCCGCCTCCGCAGCTCCGCTAACAGGTACTCCCGTCCGCGCGTGAAGTCGCCACCCAGGTTCCACCGCAGATCGAGCACGAGGCGATCCACGTTGGCCGCGTCCAGGTCACGGAACATGGCCCGGACCGAGTCTTGGAAGGCGCGCCGCGGTTCGCGGAGCAAGTAGTTGTTCCACGCCACGTAGGCGGTGCGCGTGCCCGGGACAACAGCCCACCCGAGCGACGCCCGACGCATCGTCGGCGTGCGCGCGAGAGGCGGCGACCTACCCGCGTCCATCCAGTCGATGTCGTTATCGGGCTGGACGGTGACCATCTTGAGGCTCTGGGTCGTGCCATCGTCGAGCGTCACCCGGAGGGACGCCCGATCTGCCGATCCCGCGATGCCGAGCCCATGGAGCACCGGCCCGAGCGCCAGCAGGCGCCCGCCGAGGAAGCGGGCGAGGCCCTCGGTTTCGGCTTCGGGCACTAGCGTGCGCACGCGCGCCCAGGCGGTGTCCGCCGGTACGCCGTCGAACGCGACGACGCGCCCGCCCAGGATCTCGGCCGCGGCGCGACTCGTTCGTGTCACCCGCCATGCGCCGTCGAGCCACTCCAACTCGAGGGGATAGCGCGGAGCCGCCGCGCCGAGACCGAGCCGCGTGTGGCCGTCACCGACCAGCGAGGCGATCCTCAGCAGCCCGACCTCAATCTCGTCGTCCGAGAGGCTTGGGATCCGCTCCATGAGCGACGCCACCTCCCGTTCGAACACGGTGCGCGGCGTGTGGTGGTACGGATTCGGGTGACGGGTGGTGATTTGGTCAACCAGGAACCGGACGTCCTGGCGCCACGCGCCCGCGTCCATCGGCGCCAGCGTGCCTTGGGCGTGGCAGGCGACAACGGCGATGACCAAAGCAATGGTGGCGGCCGCGACGGATCGGTACCCCATGACGACTCTCCTGAGCGCGATACTCAGGCCGGCCCTACGCGCGTTCGTTCCGGCAGGTTCCAGCGTGTCACCGTAGACCGGCCGAGCCGAAGGGCCGGCTGCGGGGCCCTGGACGCGCCCGCTCGAAGCGCGAGATTTCGCCATGGCCACCATGGCGACCACGAGCAGCGTGTGACCACGTATCCGGAGCGGTTCACCACCGCCCGCCTCTCGGCCGAACGCCTCACCGAGGCCCACCACGCCGACATCCACCGGATGCACACCGACCCAGTCCAGATGGAGCTACTCGGCGGAGTACGCGATGAGATACAGACGCGGGAGTACCTCGATCGCAACCTCGCGCACTGGGCCCAGCACGGGTTCGGCGTATGGATCGTGCGGGACATCGCGACCGGTGAGGTCGCTGGACGAGCGCTCGTGCGGCACCTGCCGCTCGATGGCGTGGACGAGGTCGAGATCGGGTACAGCCTTCACCCCGCGTACTGGGGACGTGGGCTCGGCACGGAGATCGCCGCCGCGTGCGTCCGCTACGGGTTCGACGAGGTGCGGCTCCCATCCCTCGTGGCCTTGACGCTACCCCACAACGCGCGCTCCCGCCACGTGCTCGAAAAGGTCGGCATGGTGTACGAGCGCGACGTCATGCACGCCGACGTCCTGCACGTGCTGTATCGCGTATTAGACGGGGGCTGACACGGACAATGCGCGCGTCACCGGGCGCACCAGGCCGAGCAGGATAGGGACGAGCAGCTCTGACCAGCCGAGAATCTCTCTTGCCGGAGCGGACGCGTGGCCCCTCGACACCGCGGCTCTGAACCACCGTCGAACGAGAGTGCCCCGCCGAGTGTCGAAACACCCAACGGGGCTCTGTAAGTGGAGGTTCCTAGCCGTCTTGGCGTCTGTGCGTCTACGCGTCTAGCTCCATGGGCCTGAGTGGAGTTGAACCACTGACCTCACGCTTATCAGGCGTGCGCTCTAACCA
>CAYWNR010000041.1:0-13161 GCA_964459705.1 uncultured Gemmatimonadaceae bacterium
TGCTTCCTGATCGTTGGACTGGCCAACCTGGCCTCCCCGCCCTACGGGGACGCCTGGCTCCAGCTCGGCGCGTCGATGTACCCGGGGTACCACGGGCCCAACGGATTCGGGTCGGTGATCGTGGTGACGCTCTATGCCGTGCTGGACGGCGCGATCTGCGGGTTTCTGTTCGGCTGGCTCTACAACACGCTCGCCGGGACGAAGCCCGCTGCGGGCGCCTAGCGGAATGCCCGAGCAGCACGAGCGATAGCCAAGGCGGACCGAGAGGGTTGGCGCCGGTACTTGTTGGCCGGTCCCCACGCTGGCTGGAGATCGGCGGCCCGTTGCGTTGTGCGCCGCCGGCGGTGCGCCCCAATCGGCCGCCGGTTCGGGAGGAATGACGGTCCAACATGGCGCAACCCACTACTGACAACCGATGCCGCGACGCCGACGAGGCCCCGGGGGCCGTGCCGCCCGGCAATCCCGGCATCGAGCCCCGCTGGACCTCGAGCGCCAAGAGCGGCGTCGGGACCGCGGTGACCGCGCGGAGCCGCGTGTGGTTCACCCTGTCGCACGGCATCGTGAACGAGGTCTACTACCCGCGGGTGGATCAGGCCAATACGCGGGATGTGGGCCTGTTGGTCACGGCCGCGGACGGCTTCTTCTCGGAGGAAAAGCGTCACGCGGCTCACCAGGTGGAGCTGTTAGCGCCCGGCGTCCCCGGGTATCGCCTGACCAATGGGTGCGATAGGGGACGCTACCGGATCGTCAAGACCGTGCTCACCGATCCGAACCGGGACGTGCTCCTGCAGCGCGTCGCGTTCGATCCCAAGCGAGGCTCCCTCGCCGACTTCCGCCTATTCGTGCTCCTCGCTCCACACCTCGGCAACCGAGGCTATGACAATCATGGATGGGTCGGTACGTACAAGGGTGAGCGGATGCTGTTTGCGGCGCGCGACGCCCACGTGTTGGCGCTCGCGTGCTCGGTCCCGTTCGGGGACATGAGCTGCGGCTACGTAGGCACTAGCGACGGCTGGCAAGACATCACGCGGCACGGGCATCTCACGCGGTGCTTCGCGGACGCGCCGGGCGGGAACGTGGCGCTTACGGCGGAGATCCCGTTGCGGGACGTGCGAGGAAGGTTCGTCCTGGCACTGGGTTTTGGCGAGACGGCGAACGAGGCCGCCGAGCATGCGCGCGCTTCCCTGCTGGAGTCGTTTGACACGATCGCCGCGGCGTACGTCCAGGGCTGGACCACGTTTCAGGGCGCCTGCCACGACGTGCCGGACGAGGGCGACGGGCTCGATCTCTACCGTGTGAGCACGGCGGTGCTTCACACACACGAGGACAAGGCGCACCGGGGTGCCACGATCGCGAGTCTCTCGGTGCCGTGGGGGTTTGCCCGCGGCGACGATGACCTCGGCGGATACCACCTGGTGTGGCCGCGGGACCTCGTGGAAACCGCGGGGGGCCTACTGGCGGCGGGCCGGCACGGCGCGGCGCGGAACGCTCTCACCTTCCTTGCTGCCACCCAGGAGGCGGACGGCCACTGGCCCCAGAACATGTGGCTCGACGGAACGCCGTACTGGAATGGCGTTCAACTCGACGAGACCGGCTTTCCCATCCTGCTCGCCGATCTGCTGCGACGGCACGATGGGCTCGACGGGTTCGATCCGTGGCCCATGGTGCGTCGCGCGGCGTGCTACCTCGCGCGCGTGGGGCCCGTGACCTTGCAGGACCGCTGGGAGGAGGACGCCGGCTACTCACCGTTCACGCTCGCGGTGACGGTGGCCGCGCTGCTCGCCGCCGCCGAGTTCGCGGACGCGGCCGGGGAGCCCCGCGCGGCCGCGTACCTGCGCGACACCGCGGACACCTGGAACGACGGAATCGAGCCGTGGACGTACGTGACGGGATCCGATCTCGCCCGGCGGTTGGGCGTCGAGGGATACTACGCGCGGATCGCGCCACCGGACGTCGCCGACGGGGCGTCGCCGGCCACCGGGTTCGTGCCGGTCAAGAACCGACCGGTGGAGCAGAGTCAATTCCGGTACGGCGAGATCGTGAGTCCGGACGCGCTCGCGCTGGTGCGGTTCGGTCTCCGGGATCCCGCCGATCCGCGCATCCGCAACACCGTGCGCGCGATCGACGCGCTCCTGCGCACGGACACCGCCACCGGCCCCGTTTGGCACCGCTACAACGAAGACGGATACGGCGAGCACGAGACCGGAGCGGCATTCGACGGGACGGGTGTGGGCCGCGGCTGGCCGCTGTTGACCGCCGAGCGGGCGCACTACGAGCTGGCTCGAGGTGACAGCGCGAAGGCGAGCGCACTGCTGCGGGTGGTGCGCGCGCAAGCGAGTCCCGGCGGCTTCCTGCCGGAGCAGGTGTGGGACGCTCCGGACATCCCCGCCCGGGAGCTGTTCAACGGGCGGCCATCCGGATCGGCGATGCCGTTGGTGTGGGCGCACGCGGAGTACATCAAGCTCGTGCGATCGCTGGCGGACGGCGCGGTGTTCGACATGCCGCCACAGACCGTGCGTCGGTACCGGGAGGAGCGGCGCGTGTCGCGGCTCTCGGTTTGGCGGTTCAACCACAAGATCCGCGCGCTAGCGCCGGGCCGCGTCCTGCGGATCGAAGCGCTCGCGCCCGCGGTCGTCCATTGGAGCGATGATGACTGGAGGTCCGTCACCGATACGCCGACGGTGGACACGGGAATGGGAGTGTATTGCGTCGACCTCCCCACGGACCGGCTTGCACAGGGAGTGGTGATTCGGTTCACGTTCCGATGGATCGAGGCGGATCGCTGGGAGGGGACGGATTTCGAGATTGCGGTCCGCGCGGAATGACATGACCGTCGGCGCGGGCCACGTCGGGAGCGAGAGGGCGCCCGTGGTGGTGTTCCGTTCAGGACGTGGCGCGGAGCAGCTCGAAGCGGATGACCCCCGGCTCGGACCCCTTGCCGATCAGACGGAAGCCGCAGGCGTGGAGCACGCCGATCGAGCCTTCCAGCTCCGGAAGCGTATCGGCGATAGCCCGCCTCACGGTCGGTAGCGCGAACGCGCGCCGAACCAGGGCCCGCGTTGCCTCGGATGCGTAGCCCTGGCGACGGTGGTCGGCAACGATGGCGTAGCCGACCTCGATGGTCCCGTCGGTTGTGGGTCGTCCCCGGTAGCCGGCGCTGCCAATGAGGGTTCGGCCGACCTCGGGGTCGCGAAGCAGGACGAAATAGAGCCACCAGCCGGCCTGTGAGGGGCCCGCTTCGAGGCGTTCGAGCGTGAACTCGAGCGCGCGGGCATCGACGAACTCAGGCGGCCACGTTTCCGGAACCTGAGCCCGTAGAGCGGCGGCGAGCGGCGCCCGGCCTCGCAGCGCGGCCCGCAGCAACTCGACGGTGGCGGGAACGAGGTCGAGCCGCTCCGTTACCAGCGCGTCATGCCCTTCCGGTGACACACCTGTCGCCTCACGGCTCCCGTCCCGAGCCGGGAGGCCACACCACATCCCGCCCGTAGACCGCACGCATCATGCACGTGTAGACAGGAATCGGCGGCAGGCCGGCTTCGGCACGGCGGGCGTCCAGGTGTTCGAGGTCCTCGATTGGGTCGAACCGGATGGGTCCGGTGCTGTCCAACGAAAGGTGGGTGCCGTATCGCTGCGGTTGGCCGTCGTGCACGCGTACGCGGTCTTCGAGCATGGCGAGATCACCAGGCGAGACCTCCCCGGGCGGGAGCGCCCGCATCAACGTGAGCGCCTCATGTTGCAGCGCGGGGCTATGTTGCGCGATCAGAAATGCCGCCGAGGCTCCCTCGACGCCCACCAGGCTCCTCGTCGGCCAGCCGAACCGATCGATGATCGCCCGGAGGGCCGCCCCGTTGGTGGAGTCGGCGGCCGCCATGCGACGGCCGAAGTCTGGATCGGCCATGGAGTCTGCCAGCCCACCGGCCGATCGCACCGCCTGGTCGGCTCGGCCGAGGTCCAACAGCACCCCGCGGAGCGAGTCGTTCGACCACGTGTGGCCGGAGTCGCTCGCCCATGCGGCCCGGACGGCCAACCAGCGCGTCGCAGTGTCGGCCGCGAGACACGCGTTCACTGCGGAGTCGGCATTCGACAACTGCGCCGCCGCCGTTTGCAGTCCCACGCCGACGAGGATGAGCGGGAGCAGCGCGAGCGTTGCCGATCGCAATGCAAGTCCTTCACGACCTGGTCGCTCCCAACTCTCTCGCGCCCGGGCCCAACCCATCACGACCCGCCGGTGATCGGCGGGAGCTTTCCGGCCATTGCCTTGTTGAAGGCCGGCACGTCCCGCTCCACCACGCGGGTGAAGGCTGCCTTGGCCGTCGCCAGGTCCCGCTCGATCGTATCGAGGACCGCGAGCGACGCATCCGTCGGCCGATACTCGGCCCCACCGGCCACGTCCCCGGCCCCAGTTCCCACTTCGCCCGAGAGCCATACCAGGTTCATGTACACCCGATACCGCTCGACGTACCACTTGTCGTCGCTGTGCATCTCCGTGCGCGTCAGCAGCTGCAGCTCCACGTCCATCATCTTCTGGTCCAGCTCGCGCAGCGGCTTCTCGAGGCGCGCATCGCCCGTGTGGGCCGCCAGGTGATCCTGAACCTGCTTCCGCATCACCTCGAGGCGGTTGATCAGGTCCACTGCCGCGTTGATATCATCGTGGATGCGGATCTGCGTCGCCGTGGATGCCACGAGATCAGTGTCGGGTGAGGGCACCGACGTCGCACGGATGACGCGGAACGGCTGGGTCTGGGACATGCCGTTCGCCGTCACGCGGACAGCGTACTCGCCCGGGGCGGCGAGCGGCCCGGACCGCTGCGGACCCTGAATGCCCCAATGGAAGACCGGCCGGATATCCCGGTCCTTGAATCGCGCTTCTTCCCAGATGTGGGGGTTGTCCGGCGGAATCGTCCGCAGCGCGACCTGGTTCGGCCCCTCGTAGCGCAGATCCCAGGTCACCCGGTTGGCGCCGATCCGTGCCGCGCTCCTGAGTGTGCGAATGACCGCACTGCTGGCGTCGAGGATCTCCACGCGGACGGAGTCGGCGGCCGGATCATTGCGGGCGAAGGTGAAACTGGCCTGGCCGCTCCGTCCCTCCCGGTAGCCCGCAGGTGGCGGGTAGAGCACCAACGGTGAGGCCACCCCCGCGTTGTCTTCCGCTTCGAGGGGGGTGATGTCACGCAGGACATACAACCCACGGCCGTAGGTCGAGACGATCACGTCGTGCAAGGTCTTCTCCACCACGATCCACGTGACGGGCGCGGCGGGAAGGTCTCCCTGGAACGGGGTCCAATGCGCGCCGTCGTCCCGCGAATACAAGAACCCATGTCCCGTTCCGGCGAACAGCATGCCCTGTCGATTGGGATTCTCTGCTACCGCCATCACGTAGTCGAGCGGATGGCCATGCGGCAGCCCGTCACTGATCCGGCTCCACGTTCGGCCGAAGTCGGTGGTCTTGTAGATGAACGGATCGCGGTTGTCCATCATGTGGTAGTCCACCGCGACGTAGGCGGTGGCCGCGTCGAACGCGGACGGCTCGATCCGCCGGATCGTGCCCCACTCGGGCATCCCAGTGACGTTCTTGGTGACGTTCGTCCAGGCAGCCCCGCCGTCACGCGTGAGCCAGAGCTGGCCGTCGTTCGTGCCGGCCCAGATGAGCCCGCGCTGGAGCGCGGAGGGCGCGATGGCGAACACCACCTCGCCGTAGAACTGGCCAAGGTTGTCGCCGATGATCCCGCCGGAGAACGCGATCCGCGCCGGATCGTTGGTGGAGAGGTCCGGGCTGATGACGCTCCAACTCTGTCCGCCGTTCGACGTCTTGAAGATCACCTGACAGCCGTAGTACACGGTCTCGTGATCGAACGGATCAATGGCGAGCGGTGGTGTCCAGTGACAGCGGTACTTCGTGTCGTTCGGGGGGGAATCGAGCGTGTGGATCCAGGGACTCACCGAGCGCGCCTGTCCCAGGTGCGCGTCGTAGCGGGTCACCGTGTTGCCGTAGCATGAGGCCCAGACGACGTCGGGGTTGTTGGGGTCTGGCAGCGTGAAGCCGGACTCGCACCCGCCGAGCGGACCTTCCCACCGGCTGCTGCCGCCACCGAACCCGCGCCGGCCGCCGCCACCGGGCCGATACGACGGCACGTTCGTCACGAACACCGGCGCGTTGCTCGGTCCGCGCATCGTTCCGTCGTCCTGGCGGTTGCTGTAGATCCAGTAAGGGACCCGCGTGTCCACTGCCACGTGATACATCTGTCCAATCGGAAGCGTGATACGTGTGTAGGTCCGCGCATGGTCGGTGGTGATGCTCATGCCGGGATCGTCCGTGATCACCCACCGATCGGGATTGGTGGGATCGACCCAGATGTCGTGGCAGTCACCGCAGCCCCCGCTCAGCGGGAACGTGAGACCGCCGTCGGTCGAGCGATGGAAGCTCGAGTTGGCCACCATCACTTCGTCCGGGTTGGTGGGATTCACGGCGAGGCGGATGTAATACCCGGCGCGGCCGATGAGCGTCCGGTCCCAGCTCACCACGCGCCACGCGGCCCCGCCGTCGTCCGAGCGCCAGAGCGATCCCTCGTCGGCCGTCTGGATCAGGGCGTAGACGCGGCGCGAGTCGGACGGAGCGACGGCCACGTCGATCTTCCCGACCGGCGACGTGGGGAGGCCTGGGGACACGATCCGCTTCCACGTGGTGCCACCGTCCCGCGACACGTACACGCCGCTCCCGGGGCCGCCGCTGAACATCGCCCACGTGTGCATCACGACCTCCCACGTGCCCGCGAAGAGCACGTTGGGGTTCGTCGCGTCCATCGCCAGCCCCGAGCAGCCCGTATTGGGATTCACGAACAACACGCGGTCCCAATGCTGCCCGCCATCGGTCGTCCGGAACACCCCGCGTTCCTCCTGCGGTCCGGTCGTGCGGCCGAGCGCGCAGGCGAACACGAGGTTCGGATTCGTAGGATGCACGACGATGCGACCGATGCGACCGGTCTCCCGGAGTCCCATGTTGGTCCACGTGGCCCCGGCGTCCGTGGACTTGTAGATGCCGTCGCCCATCACGTCGGCGTCGCGAATGGCCCACGCTTCCCCAGTGCCCGCCCACACGATGCGGTGATCGGATGGGGCGACGGCGAGGGCGCCGATGGCCTGGGCCGGTTGCGCGTCAAAGATCGGCGTGAAGGTCTGTCCGCTGTCCGTCGTCTTCCAGATGCCGCCGGACGCAGCGCCCGCGTAGTACGTCGAAGGGTCGCCGGGGATGCCGGCGACCGCGGCCATGCGGCCGGCGCTCTCCGGGCCGACGTACTGGAAGCGCATCGGATCGCGCGGTGGCGCGCGGTTGGGGCCACGGCGTTGTGCGGCGGCGGGAGTGGAAATCAACAGGATCAGCAGCAGACCCAAACGCATGGAGCGGACCTCGTGGAAGGTGGTGGTGGTGCGGTCGGCGCCAAAGCTGCGCCGGGATCCGGGGGAGAGCAAGGATTCGCGAAGCGGTCAGGCAATGGGGAACTCTGCGGGTACTTCCGATGGTCGGCGGCATGAAGCCGCCGCTCGGCCTGCCGAGTGAATCGGCGTTGACACCCGCTTCATGCGGGAGAGCCGAGCCGCGGGTTCATCCCGCGGAATCACTCGGCGGGTTGCTCCGGAACCGCCAGATATTCATCGATCTCCCGCATGCGTGCCTGCGCCTCGGGGAACCCCGATGGAAGCACGCCGGTGGCGCCGACGAGCCCGAAGAGCAGGCGCGCCTTGGCGAAGCTCGCTGCGGCATCCGCGACGCGATCGTCGAGCCGAGCGGCGAACCCGTCGAGATACAGCATCTCCGCCGCGAGCCAGGTACGTCCCGGCTCGGGCTCTCCGCCGGGCGCCACCATCAGCAGGACCGTGTCGGCGTCGCCGAGGCGGAGCAAGTCGATGTCGAGCGATCCAAGTGCCGCCGCGTGTCGCAGGGCACGGGTGACCTCGGCCGGCGCAGCCTCCCGCCGCAGCACACGGTTGAGCAGCGCGCGCAGCACTGCGCCAGCCTGCTCGATCATGCGGAGGATGTAGTCGCGTTGCATCGGTCCGGCCCTTAGGGAGCGGACTCCACGCGCCGATCGAACTCGAGTGCCAGCGTGCGGCCCGCGGGGAGTGCCGTCCACTGTCCGATCAGAATCGCGATCCGTTCCCTCACGCGTGCGAGCTCGTCGTCCGTAATGGCGCGCGGCGTCGGACGCCCGCCGAGCGCCGCTTGCGTGGCCGCCTGCTCGTTCAGCTCCGCCGCGGTCCAGCGAGTCCTGCTCCCCCGCTGCACGTCCATCGAGGCCACGAGGTGCTCGACGGCGGCGGTTTCCTCCGGCAGCGCACCACGAGCGCTCTTGCCACCGGTATCGGTGATGTCCCACCCGTCGGCGATCAGTCCGAAAAACCCCTGTCGGAATCCCAGTTCGGACTCGATGGCGTAGTGCGTCACGTCGTGCAGGGGGAAGAAGCCGGCCTGCGGGCCGCGGTGACGCTGCCAGGTGACGGAGCCGTCGGCCCTGGTGCAGCGGAGCACAGAGTCGCCGTCCGCGCGCTTCGTGAGGTGGATGACCAGTTCGGACATCACTGGCGCTCGGTCAGCATGTCCCGACTCGTGGTCAGATCCTTCGTGCCGATGAGATCGATACCGGCGTCAAGAAGCATGCGGTACACCGACGCTCTGGTCGGCACGTTGTGTACGCGGGCGAGACGCCCCGGCACGACGTCCCGCTCCCGTATCAGCCGGGTCAGGACGCTGTCCGCGACCGCCGGGCGCAGTCCACGTCCCGACCAGCCGATGGCCTTACCGTAGTCGACGGTGATGAGCCGGATCAGGTGCGGCGGCACCGATGGCACCTGCGACGCGGGATCCGTAATGTCCCATTGCACCGCAACGAACCGTTCGCGATCGGCAACGAGGCTGTCGAGCGGCGGGTGCCACCCTACGAGGACGACCTGTACCGGACCGACCACCTCCTCACCATCGCGAACGACGGTGAGGATCTCGTGGTACGTCCGCAGGAGTCGAACGAGGACGTGGTAGGCGTCATATCCTTCCGTTTTCGCTTCGATGTTGAAGAGCAGCGGGTGGTCGGGGAGGCCGTATCCGCAGCGCTCCACCCAGGCGAGCAGTGGCCGAAGGTAGAGCGCCTCGAGCGTGCGGTCAGATCGCACGTCCCGGAGGTCGTGCGCCACGAGCAAGCGACCGCGCACCAAGTGGAAATCAGCTTCTACGCCCTGGTACCCGAGGGAGAGGGCGTCGTAGAGAGGATGGCGGTTCGCGTAGTCGTTGTGCGCATACGCGGGAAGCGGGGCGCCGACGGCGCACGAGTCGGCCGCCGTCGAAGTCCCCGCCGCGCGCACGTCCATACCCATCCCGATCGCGCCGATAGCGACCCAGGCGGCCAACGCTTCAATGGCCGACATGTTTCTTCACGGGTCGACGCGTCGCGCGCTCGGTTGTTCCCGCCCGCCGGACCGCGTAGTGCAACCGCACGATGCCGTCGGAATACCGGCGCGTCGAAAGTAGCGTGAGGGGCACCGTGCGGTGGCGCGGCGCGATCAGCGGGATACCCTCCCCGATGAAGGTCGGGACGACGTGAATGATGAATTCATCAACTTGGTTGCCATCGAGGAAACTCGCGATGATCTCAGCCCCACCCACGAGCCAGATGTGCTTGCCGCGCGCGCGCCGTAGCCGGCGCGCGAACGGACCCACCGGTTCCGCGGTGAACTCCACCTCCGGGCTGGCGCGCCGGTGCCGGCGGGAGAAAACGTAGTTCTTCTTGTCGGCGTACGAGGCTTGTCCGAACCCGAGTGCCACGTCATACGTCTTGCGGCCCAGGATCACGGTGTCGATGGACCGGTAGAAACGGGCCATCCCGTAGTCGCCCGCGGTCCGGGGGCGGTCGAGCCAATCGATGCCGCCGTCCGGGCGCGCGATGAAGCCATCGGCGCTGGTCGCGATGTAGACGATGACCTTCCGCATGCACGCTGCGCCGGAGACCGACCTGCGGCTAGAACTCCCGTTTCTTCATGTCGGAGAAGAAGCGCCGCCGCTCGGCGTCCTCCTCGCTCTCCTCCGGCAGCGTCGGGTCGAACCGATGCTGTGTGGTGGCCTTGTTCTTGGCCGCCTTGGCCGCGTTCTTCCGGACCAACGCCTCCAACTTCTTCTCGTCACTCTTGGACATGGACTCCCCCGTGGCTGGTCGTCTGGAAACTAGCGAGATCTCCGCCGGAGGCGAAAGGCGGTGGGTGGTGGGTTGGAGGTGAAAGGGGAGACGCCAAGACGGCAAGACGGCCAGCGGAGGGCGAGTGGTAGGGCCAAGGTGGCATCCCCACGCGATCTAGAACCCGTCGAGGGAGCCACCTTCCGCCCAGGAACTAGGAACCGCTGTCCGTCTTGCCGTCTAACCCAGAGCCTCCATCTGTCGCCTCCCCACTTCCACCTTCACGGCGCCCGCAAGCAGCAGCACCGCCGCCAGTCGCCCCACGACAAACGCGGTCGCCGCCGAGACGACGCCCGGCCATCCGAACACGCCTGTCAGGAGGGGAAAGACCGCCGCGACCGTACCGATTTCGAGCGCGGTCGCCCACGTCACTGGGCCGGTACGGTTGGCGATCACCAAGACGGCGCGCTGCAGCGACTGCAACGCCGACAGCCCGGGGAGGGGAATCAGAATGACCGTCGGCAGGATGGCGAAGCGCGCCAACTCGGCGGACAGGCCAGACATGCCTTGAAACCACACGTGGACGAGCGGCGTGAGCGCAATGGCCGCGAGGCCGGCCGAGGTCGCCGCGGCGAGCAGCACGCCGAATCGGGTCACCGACGCGAGGTGTTCGAACCGGCGCCCCGCCAGGGCGATGGCGGCTTCTTGATAGGAGAGGCCCAAGGCCCGGAACACGAACGACAGCGCGTAGACGACGGGAAAGACGGCCAGGGATTCGACGGGGGACGGGGCGCGGCCCATGAAGAACGTGAGCATCGGCTGCAGCGCGAGCCCGATCAAAGAGGTGAGCGCGAGCGGGTAGTAGAACTGCAGGATCCGCGCGTAGCCCGGTGCCTCGGTGGTCGAGCTGGTTGCCAGGAGACGCGTCACCACGCCGCGCGCCATCAGCCGTGCGCCGACGGCCTCGGCAACCACGCCCGCGGCGAGCGCCGCGGCTCCCACGTACGCCCCCGGAGGTCGCACGGCGACGTACAACACGATCGCCGTGGAGGCCATGGTGGTGAGCCGGATGATGGTGCCGTATGCCACGAGTCGGGTGCGGCCGTGCCGGATCAACAATCCCTGATAGAAGCGCCGGTATCCGATCGCGCTCGGCCACGGCACGAGAATCCAGAGCGCGACGTAGGTGAGCCTGGCGACGTCCGCGGGCAACGCGATGACGTCGCGCATCGCGAAATCGTAGACCGCCGGAATCAGGAACACGAATAGCCCCGCGGTGACCAGGCCGTTGAGCGCATAGATGAACCGCCGGAGGCGCCGGAAGCTCGTCGCGTCGTCCACCAGCGCGGTGGACGCGCTCATGATCATGATCACCGGAGCCTCGGCCAGCATGGCGAACGCGTAAGCCACGCCGTGCGCGGCCAGGTTGAACTCCGGGTCGGTCAACCGGGCGATGAGGGCCGCCAGGAACGGCCCCTCGGCGGCCATCATGAGCCAGGTGGCCGCGAGGGGCGCCCAGAACCGGAAGATGCTCCGTTGCGTATGCGTCATGGGCGGCCCGCGCTCGCCTAGGGGAAGCTCTGCACGAGGGTAGTGATCTTGCATTCAAGCCCTGCGCGTCGTCGGCAAGTGAACTCGTCGCTCGGCCTCGCCCGCTGGAAGCGCCGACCGCACGCCGGTTTACCGGCCGGGGCCGAGCCGCGAGTTCACTCGCGGATGCCGCGCCGTCAGCGTTTCGGAGCCGGGAGCATGCGAATGGTCGCCACCTGCCGAACCGAACGGCGCGCGTGCAAGTCGCCCGGAACGACCAGCTGCCACGGGCCCTGCCGCTCGCCGAGTGGCTCACCGTTCTCCGCAAAGGCCAGCAGCAGGGCGCGGCCCGTGGTGGCGCTGTCGAGGTCGGCGAGCCCGAAAGCCACCCGATACCCGTCGCGCGCTTCGATCAGGAGCGTCCGGGCCAGGTCCGGACCGTGCACCTCGGCGGTGTCGAGTCCCGCGCGTTCCAGGACGGCGCGCAGGGGGATGCCGGTGAATTGGCGGTCGGTGCCCTCGTGTCCGGGAATCGCCACGGACGCGCGCGGGAGGCTGGCCAGATCGGACGAGACCAGCACGGTGTCACGACCGTCGATCTGGATGCGCAACGAGTCGGGCGGCAGCTGTTGGGCGACGAGGCCGTGCGCGATGAGGAGTGCGCACGCGGCAGATCCGAGAAGTCGTGGTCGCATTGTCAGGTGTTGCTGAAGGCGGTTGGAAACGCAGCGCGTATGGTGGCCAGGCACGAAGCTAACGCGCCGACGGTCGGCTCGCACACGCAATCGCATCCGGGGTCCGTCCGGCGCGGGTGGGCGAGGCCGCCGCGTATCGCCGAGGGTCGGGGACGGCTCCCTACCAGATATGCGCCACGCTGTCCGCCGGTCGGACCATGGGATCACCCGGCTTGCAGCCGAACGCCTTGGCGAAGGCCGGCACGTTCGACAACGGCCCGTTGACCCGCCACGGCTCCGGCGCATGCGGGTCCACGGTGACGCGCGTGCGCAGTCGCTCAGGTCGGTTGTGGATGCGCCAACTCTGCGCGTATCCGAGGAAGAACCGTTGCTCGGGTGTGTAGCCGTCGATGAGCCCGGGGCGTCCGTCCCGCTCGAGGGCGCGCTGGAGGGCGTCATAGGCCGTGAGCACGCCGCCGTAGTCCGCGATGTTCTCGCCCAGGGTCAGTTCGCCGTTCACGTGCGTTGTGTCCACCTGGAGGTAGCCGTCGAACTGCGCGACGACGCGGTTGGCCTGTTCGGTGAAGTGCGCCGAGTCGGTGGGCGTCCACCAATCGCGGAGGTTCCCTTCGGCGTCGTAGTGACGCCCCTCGTCGTCGAAGCCGTGCGTCAGCTCGTGCCCCGCCCAGCTGCCACCCAGCGAGCCATAATTGGCGCCGTCGTCGGCGGTGGGGTCGAACGTCTGCGGAACGAGCGCGCCGGCCGGGAACACCATCTCGTTCTTGGAGGGATCGTAGTAG
>CAYWNR010000042.1:0-13022 GCA_964459705.1 uncultured Gemmatimonadaceae bacterium
TAACGTAAGTCCGCTCAAAGGGAAGTCAACCCGGCGGGCACGACCATTGCTGCCCCCACCGGACCGCCAGCCATGACAGACGCCAGCCCACCACCCCAGGCCCCTTAAAGACCTGTCACGCAAGCACCTGCACGTTCCGCTGCGGCGCTAGCTCCCGTGCGGGTTCCGGGGCGCCATGCCGGATTCGCGGACGAGTTGGGCGGCCCGTTGCTGAATCCGCTCCAAGGCATGCATCGCCCCAGCGACGTCGCCGGCCCCGAACGCCTGCTGGGCGTGATGGAGACCCGTCCCAAGCGAGTCCACCGCTTGCTGCATCTGCCGGACCTGGGCCGCCGACACGCCGGTCGGGTACTGGCGCGTTCGCGTCCAGGCCGCCAGGCGCGCCGCCAACGTCGAGACCATGGCGCTCGTGCTGTCACGGCGCGCCGGCCACTGCTCCACCGCCTTTGCCCGACCTTCCGCAATGGCCGGGGGCAGCTGGCGGGCCTTGGCTCTGGCGTCTTCCGCGGCGCTGATGGCCGCTTGCCAGTCCTTCTCGTCATACGCCTTTCGCGCCGCCTGGTACGACTCCACGATCGCATTGAAGGCCGTCGGCGCAAACCGAATGGCGTCGGCATGTTGCGCCGTGATGGCCGCTTCCGTCTCCTTGAGGGCCTTGTCGGCACGCTGCTGCGAGGCACAAGCTGCCAGCAGGACGCTCAGGACGGGCACCAGCGACCAGTATCTCCGCATCATCGCACCTCTCAAGTCCGTTCGGGATGGCCCGCGACCAACCTCAGGCCGGCGGCGCCGCCTGAATGGTAATCGGTGGTCGGTCTCCTAGGGCCACGATCGGCGGGCGATGTTCGCCCGCACCCCGCCGCCGACCGCCCTTGCGGTCGCGAGCCTCCTGAGGGACCGTACGGCCATGGCCATTTCCGTTGCCGCCGTCGTCCGCCGGTTCGCCCGCCGGTGGCGTTATCCACGGCTCCTCACCGTGAGTGCCGTCCTGCTGCTCGCGGATCTCGCAATCCCCGACGTCATTCCGTTCGTGGACGAGATCCTCCTGGCCCTGCTGACGCTGATCCTGGCTCGCCCCGCCGCACCCGGAGAACCGCCTAGTGACGCCCGGTGATCCGAGCCCACCGCTGCTGGCCGACGGGAGCCCACCCGCGACCGGGGAGGGTCTGCTGGCGCGGCTCGAAATGCTGGGCATCGAGACCCGGACCGTCACGCACGTCGCCGTGTTCACCGTCGAGGAAGCCCAGCGGGTCCGGGGAGGCCTCCCGGGCGGGCACACGAAGAACCTGTTCGTGCGCGACAAGCGCGGCACGATGTGGCTGCTGTGCTGCCCAGCGGACCAGAGCGTGGACCTCCGCACGCTGGCATCGCGGCTTGGCGCGTCGGGCCGGCTCTCCTTTGGCAGTACCGAACGGCTCATGCGATATCTGGGGGTCACTCCGGGAGCCGTCAGCCCCTTCGCGGTGATCAACGACCACGGGCGGCAGGTGCGGGTCGTGGTCGACCCCGCGGTGCTGGCCGCCGAGCCGATCAACATGCACCCGCTCGACAACACACGGACGACCGCCATCCCGGCCGCGGGCCTCCTGGCGTTTCTCGAGGCCGAAGGCCACCCACCGACACTGCTGGATTTCGGGGCATCGTGACCGCCCCCTTTGGTCCCGGGTTCCCGTCGTTCTTCCGGGGTCTCGCGCGGCGGAACACCCGCCCCTGGTTCCACGCGCACCGGGCGGAGTACGAGCGGGACGTGAAGGGACCGTTTGCCGATTTCGTGGGGGAGATGATCGAGCGGGTGGCCGCGCTCGACCCCGCCATGCGATGCGAGCCCCGCGAAGCGACGTTCCGGATCGCGCGCGACACGCGCTTCTCGGCCGACAAGACCCCGTACAAGACCCATGTCAGCACCGTCCTCGGTCCCGACGGCCGCAAGACGCGCGTGCCCGCATTCTACTTTCAGCTGGGCGCCGGCGGGCTCGGCGTCGCGGCTGGTCTCTATCGGCCGGATCGCGATCGAGTGCACCGCGTGCGCGAAGCCATCCGGGACGACGGCGCCACGCTCGTGCGCTTCCTGCGGAACCGCTCGTTCCGCGGTGTGTGGGGTGAGCTTCAGGGGGAGCGCAACGTCCGCCTCCCGCGTGAGTTCGCCGCGGCGGCCGAGCGGTTTCCGGTGATGTACCACAAGCAGTTCTACTGTTGGGCCGAGTACGCGGGAACCGCGCCGCTGCTGCGGCGCGACCTCGCCGACTTCCTGATGCGTCACTACCGCGCGACCCGCCCGGTGTTGGCATGGCTGCGAGCGGCCATCGCGCCACCCTCGCCCGGGCGACCATAGCCACACGCCGCGGTCGCCACCCGCGCTCTTGCCGCACACGGAGCCGGAGCGGAACTTCCCATCTGGACCTTTGTTCGAGGTTACCATGCCGCGTTCCGGTCGCGTCGCGCTCACGTGCGCCCTGATCGTCTTTCTCTCCTCCCCAGTGGTCGCGCAGACCGCGGGCCCCCTCGCCAAGCTCGCTCGCACTCCTCCCATGGGCTGGAACTCCTGGAACAAGTTCGCGTGCAACGTGAGCGAGCAGTTGATCCGGGAAACGGCCGACGCGATGGTCGCATCGGGAATGCGCGACGCCGGCTACCAGTTCGTCGTCATCGACGACTGCTGGCAGATATCCCGGGACAGCCTGGGCACCATCGTCGCGGACCCCGAGCGCTTCCCCTCGGGAATGAAGGCGCTCGCCGACTACGTCCATTCCAAGGGACTCAAGTTCGGCCTCTACTCGGACGCCGGCATGTTGACCTGCCAGCGCCGCCCCGGCAGCCGAGGCTACGAGTTCCAGGACGCGCGGACGTACGCCGCGTGGGGTGTCGACTATCTGAAATACGACTGGTGTGCCCACGGCGCGCAGAACGCCGAAGCGTCGTACCGACTCATGCGAGCGGCGCTGGACCAAGCGGGGCGGCCGATCGTGTTCTCGATCTGCGAGTGGGGATCGAACAAGCCGTGGCTCTGGGCCCGCGGCATCGGCCATCTGTGGCGGACCACGGGTGACATCACCGACTGCTTCGATTGCGACAAGAGCGGCTACGGGTTCGCCCGGATCCTGGACATGCAGGTGGGGCTCGAGGCGTTCGCCGGTCCTGGCGGCTGGAACGACCCCGATATGCTCGAGGTGGGTAACGGCGGCCTCACCATGGACGAGTCGCGCGCGCATTTCTCGCTGTGGGCGATGCTGGCGTCCCCACTCATGGCCGGCAACGATCTCCGATCCATGACGCCGGAGATTCGCGACGTCTTGACCAGCCGCGACGTCATCGCGGTGAACCAGGACCCCCTCGGCCGCCAGGGTCGGAAGGTGCGGGACGATGGCGCCGTCGAGGTGTGGGCCAGGGAGTTGGCGGATGGGAGCCGCGCGGTCGCCCTGTTCAACCGCGATTCCACGGCGACTGCCATCACCGTCCGGTGGCCCGAGATCGGGTATCCCGCGGGCCTGGACGCGGCGATCCGTGACCTCTGGACGCACAAAGACGTCGGGCGGGCGCGCGGGGAGTACCGCGCCACGGTTCCGGGTCACGGCGTCGTCATGGTGCGGATCAGTCCGTGACGTAGTCCAGGCTCACTCCGCCTTCACGCTCCCTTCACCCCTGCGGTCATACCGTTCGGATACTTCTTTGGCGGTTTGACCAAATGCCCAAGACCTTGCAGGGGAAGACGCTCGCCCGGTACGAGAGCCGAGCCCGGGTCATGAAGGCCCTCGCCCATCCCACCCGGCTCTTTCTGGTTGACGAGCTGGCGCGCGGCGAGCGCTGCGTGTGCGACCTGACGGCAATGATCGGCGCCGACGTCTCGACTGTGTCGAAGCACCTGGCCCTGCTCAAGAACGCCGGCATCGTCGCCGTCGACAAGCGCGGCGCGCAGGTGTTCTACACCCTGCGCACGCCGTGCGTCCGTTCGTGGCCCTCCTGCATCGAGGGCGTGCTCGAAGCCGATGTGCGGCGCGCCCGACTCGCCGTGAGTTGACCGTGCACATCGCTCCGTTCTGGCGGCGCGAGTGGCCGTGGGCCGTCGTGCTGATCGGTGGGTTCCTGGCGGTGTTCTCCATGCCCGTGGAAGGCCTGGTCGGTGCCCTGCACCTGCCCGAGTCGGTCGCGGAGTCGCTGCGCCTCACACAGTGGTACGCCCACGAACACGTCCTGCTGTGCCTGGTACCGGCGTTCTTCATCGCCGGCGCCATCAGCGTGTTCATCCGCCACGACTCCGTGCTCCGCTATCTCGGCCCTCGCGCGCCCAGGCCGGTCGCCTACGGCGTCGCGTCGGTATCGGGCGGGATCCTCGCCGTCTGCTCGTGCACGGTGCTGCCGCTGTTCGCCGGCATCTACGCGCGCGGCGCCGGCCTCGGGCCGGCCACGACGTTCCTGTACGCGGGGCCCGCCATCAACGTGCTCGCGGTCGTGCTCACGGCCCGCGTGCTGGGGCTGGAGCTGGGCGTCGCGCGGACCATCGGGGCGGTCGGCTTCAGCATCATCCTGGGGCTGCTGATGCACGCGGTGTTCCGCCGGGACGAGCGCGAGCGCGCGGCGGCGCTCCCCGTCGAAGCTCCCGCCGCCGCGCCGCGCCCGCTGTGGCAGACGGGGATCTTCTTCGGCGCGCTGTTGGCGATCCTCGTGTTCGCCAACTGGGGCGCACCGGCGACCACCGATGGAGTGTTCGCCGCCATTCACGCCGCGAAATGGGTGCTCACGACGGGGGCCGCCCTCGTCCTCGCGGTCGTGCTCGTGGCGTGGTTCGGACTACCAGCCCGGCGCCTCGTGCTGCCGGGGCTGGTGCTCGCGGGAGCCGGTATCGGGTTCCCAGCGATCCCCGCCGCGCCGTTCGCCGCCGGCGCGGTCGGTCTCTCTGCGGTAACCAGCACGCGGGAGGGCGAGCTGGAGGAGTGGTTTGGTGCCACGTGGACGTTCGCCAAACAGATCCTGCCGCTGCTGCTCCTGGGGGTCTTGGTGGCCGGACTGCTCCTCGGCCGGCCGGGACACGAGGGCCTGATTCCGAGTCGCTGGATCGCGAGCGCCGTCGGCGGGAACGGGGTCGTGTCGACCCTCGTCGCGGCATCGGCCGGCGCGCTAATGTACTTCGCGACGCTGACGGAGGTCCCGATCGTGCAGGGACTGGTGGGCGCCGGCATGGGGAATGGTCCCGCGCTCGCGCTCCTGCTCGCGGGCCCGGCCCTCTCCCTACCGAGCATTCTCGTCGTGCGGAGCGTGATCGGCTGGCGCAAGACGGGGGTCTTCGTGGGACTGGTGATCGTGATGGCTACCATCGCGGGGCTGTTGTACGGAGCCCTGGGATGAACGACACAATTAAGGAAGGGAGACGAGCAATGCAGGTCCGCGTATTCGGCACGGGGTGCCCCAATTGCCGCAGGCTGGAAGCAGCAGCGCGTGACGCGCTCGAGGCGCTCGGCATGCCGTACGAATTGACGAAGGTCGAGGCATTGGCCGACATCACCCGCGCCGGCGTGTTGCGCACTCCGGCCCTCGAGGTCGACGGACATCTCGTGCTCCAGGGACGCGTCCCCGGAGTCACCGAGATGAAGCACCTCTTTGCGAAAGCGGCGGAAACCGCCCACACGCCGTGACGGCCTCGGGCCAGAAGACCGCGCTCGTCGCCGGCGCCACGGGCCTCGTGGGCCGTGAGCTGGTCGGCCAGCTCGCGGCGCACCCGGCCTATGTCAAAGTCGTCATGCTCACACGGCGCCGGTCATCGGCGCCGTCGCCCACGGTGGAGCCCGTGGTCGTGGACTACGAACGGCTCGACGCCGCCGCGGCCTCGCTCGTCGCCGACGACGTGTTCTGCGCGCTTGGCACGACGATCCGCGCGGCGGGCTCGCAGGCGGCGTTCCGCCGCGTGGACCATGACTACGTGCTCCAGGTAGCGCGGCGCGCGCGGGCCCAGGGAGCGCGACATTTCCTGCTCGTCAGCTCGCTCGGCGCGAACCCCGCGTCGCGGGTGTTCTACAACCGGATCAAGGGGGAAGTCGAGGCCGCCATCCAGGAGCTGGGCTATCCGAGTCTCACGATCGTGCGCCCCTCGCTGCTGCTCGGCCCCCGCGCGGAGTTCCGGCTGGGCGAAGCGCTTGCGAAGCCTTTTGGGATTCTCATGCCCCGCCGGTACCGACCGGTTCACGCACGGGCCGTTGCCGCCACACTGATCGAGGCTGCCGCCCGAGGCCAACCGGGCACGCACATCATCGAATCCAAGGACATCTCCGGCTAGGACCCGCGACCGTCTCCTCAATGGGATCCGCGGAGTGGGCCGCGGCCCGCTGCCGGTAGCGACGAACTCGGCGGCATTCCCCTGGCGCGGGCGCCTGGGTAGCGTGCAGGGAGATTCGTCGAGCCGTTCACGAGGAGCCGACCGTGTACGTTCCCACGCCAGTCCAACCCCCAGAATCACCCCGCGTCCGAGAATTGAGCCGCCGGATCAACGATCTGATTACGGACTTCCAGCGGCAGTATCCGGTGACTCCCGCGGAAGTTCGTGAGGCTCTCCGCCATGCGGGTGGCGCGCGGGCCGGGAGCCGACGGCCTCTGGTCGTCGCAATCGCGGCCGGTGTCGTGGCGCTCCTGGGTGTGGCGGTGTTCGGCTCGCGCGCGGCGCAGCCTTCGGGAGACGCGTCCGGGATTCCCGTCGTCGCGCTCGTCGCTATCCTAGCCGCCGTGGTGGCAGCGGTGGTGGGCATCAGGACCAGACGGTAGCGTCGCTCCGTTGGGCCGATGGTCAGGGCCGCACGCGTCCCGGCCCGTCTTCACGTCCCTCCCGACTCGGTTGCGCGCTCGTTGCCCACGTGCCAAAATAGGCCATCATCAACGGTCAGATCGCCCAACTGCACTGGCGGAGCATCAGCGCCAATCGCACAGTCACGGAGGGAGCATGCGCGCGCATCTCAGTATGGGGGCTCTTGTCGTCGCGGGTCTCGGACTGGCCTGCTCGAGCCAGAGCGGGGTCCAGAACGCCCCAGCAGGCCGGGATCGGTAGGACCTTCGACGCTACCTACGAGAAGACGCTGGGAGTCGCCCGCGAAGCGGCGATCGAGGCCGGCCTCAAGGTCGAGAGTGCGACCGAGGTAGACCCCAACACGTATCTCATCATGTGCAAGGCCAGCACGTCCGCATGGAGCTGGGGTGAGATCGTCCGCGTAGCGGTGATCAAGGCTTCGGATACGCAGACCACGGTGCGGATCTACTCGAAGCGGAAGTCGGCGGTCAACATCGCCGCCAAGGGCGACTACTCCAACACGATCCTCTCCAACATCGAGTTGAAGCTCAAGTCGCAATAGGCGGGATCAGCGGAAAGGGCGGGATAGGAGGCATCCCGCCCTTTGTACATCCCTGCTCCGGAGGACGGGCCCCCGAAGGGAGAGTGGCAAGCCCCCGGTGGGATTCGAACCCACGACCTTCCGCTTACAAGGCGGATGCTCTGGCCAGCTGAGCTACAGGGGCGAAACGATTTACCGCTGCGTCCAGCGGGTCCCCTGGGGCGTGTCTTCCAACTCGATGCCCCGCCCCATCAACTCCGCGCGGATGGCGTCCGCCGTCGCGAAATCCCGCGCTTTCCGCGCCGCCTCGCGCGCGGCGATGCGCTCCCCCACCCACGCCGCGACATCGTCGGCGACCCGCGTCTCGCCCGGCAGCACGTCCAACACGTCCAGGACCCCTTCGAGCACGCCGAGGGCAGCGGTGGCCGTGTCCGCATCCCAAGCCTTGGCATCGAGGGCGCGGTTCGCATCCCGCACGAACGTGAAGATAGCGCCCATGGCTTTCGGCGTCCCCAAATCGTCATCCATGGCATCGCGGAACTGTCGGTCGAGCGTGGCCGCTTCGACGGGCACGTTTCCCGGCGAGCCATCCGTTGCCGTCTCGACGAGCCGCGCGTGGAACGCACCGAGTCGGCGCATCCCCTCCGTCGCCGCCTGCAGGGCCTCGTCGTTGTAATTGAGGGACTGCCGGTAGTGCGTCGAGAACACCAACATGCGAAACGCCGCTGGATGCACGCCCTCTTCCCGAAGGTCACGCACGGTGAGCGTGTTCCCGAAGCGCTTCGACATCTTCGTGCCGCCGATCGTCAGAAACTCCCCATGCACCCAGCAGCGGCTGAACGGCCGGCCGGTGGCCCCCTCCGACTGGGCGATCTCGTTCTCGTGGTGCGGGAATACGAGGTCCACGCCGCCCGCGTGCAGATCGAGGGTCTCGATGCCGAGCCGATTGCGGAGCTCGGTCAGCGCCATCGCGGAGCATTCGAGATGCCAGCCCGGTCGCCCTCGCCCGAATGGAGCGTCCCATGCCGCCCCGACCGCCTCGTCCGCCGGTGACGCCGCCTTCCAGAGCGCGAAGTCCTGCACGTCGTCCTTGGCGTACTCGTCGCTCTGCACCCGCGCGCCCGCCTTGAGCTCCCGCGTGTCCACCCGTGACAGGCGACCGTAGGTCGGAAACCGGCTGATGCCGAAGTAGATCGACCCGTCGTCGCCCCGGTACGCCACGTTGCGATCGAGCAATTGCTGTACGAGCGCGGTCATGGCGGGGAGATAGTCGGTGGCGCGGGTGTAGACATCCGCGGGTCGAATGCGCAGGAAGTCCCGGTCTTCGAAGAACGCCCGCGTGTATTGGTCCGTGAAGGCGCGGATCGACGCCCCCGCCTCCCCGGCCATCCGGATGATCCGGTCGTCCACATCCGTGATGTTCATGATCATGAGCACGTCGTACCCCGCGTACGCGAGGTAGCGACGGAGCACGTCACCCATCAGGAACGTCCGGAAATTCCCCACGTGGGCGTAGTTCCACACCGTGGGACCGCACATGTAGAAACTCACGCGGGGCGGGTGGAGTGGCACGAACGGCTCCACTCCGCGGGTGAGCGTATTGAACAGCCTCAGGTCGTGACTCACACAGTTGGCGCGGCGCGCCCGGCGAGCGGCGTGCGCCGCGGATCGGCGAGGCCGACGTGCTGGGTCGGGAGCAGGCGCGGTAGTGATCCCATCACGGTCGACAACACCCAAAACGTGAAATGACAAGGGGTTCTGACGTCGAAACGTAGAGCGCGTGGGCGAGGGGGTCAACCGATGGCGGCGGTGCGGAGGGGATCGGGCGGTGGGTTCGGGGCCCCAAGGAGGTCGTCGACCGCTCGGTAGCGAATGCGGGATCCACGCACCGGAATGCGCTCGTCCCGACAGGCGGCGAGGACGCCTTCGAGTGTTCGGCCCCCCGTGAGCGGCACCTGGACCCCGCTCCCCGTGCGCACCGCTTCGGGAAAGCAGAGGAGGAGCCGAGGGAGCACCCGCAGGCCCCCGCCGTCGAGCATCAGCTCCGCGACACGTTCCCGCCGGAGGTCGGGCATCGCCAAATCCGCGACGATGCGCCCGTCCCGCATGACCACCACCCTCGTGGCCAGGCCCTCCGCCGCCATGGCATCGCGCGGGGCGACGATGATGGCGCGCCCCTGAAGGGCAAGGTCGGCGAGCGCGTCGGCGATCAGACGCCGGGTTTGCGCGCATACGCCCACGAAACACTCATCGAGCAACAGCACGCTGCCGGCACCGAGCGCCGCCGTAGCCACGCTCAGCCGCTCGGCGGCGTCGCGATCGAGGCTGGTAATGCGCCACGCCGCCTCGCGTCCCAGCGCGACCAGTGTCAGCGCCGCCTGGACGCGCACGGTCCGGGTGCCGCGAGCACCGCCGCGCTGGGCAGCGACGTAATGCAGCCACTCGATGGCGGTGAGCTCCGGCGGGCCACAGAGTCCCGCCCGCACGTAGCCAACACGATTCCGGGCAGCTCGTGCCCAGGGCGGAACACCATCGACGTTCACCTGACCGCGCTCGGGACGGAGCAGCCCCGCGAGAACGCGCAGCAGCGATGTCTTCCCGGACCCGGGGACGCCGACGAGGGCCACGATCTCGCCCGCCGTTACGTCCAGCGTCAGGTCGCGCAGCGTGGGACGTGGTCCGACGGCCGTGCGCCGCGTACAGCACACCCCCCGGCATCGCACCAGCGTCATCGGGCAGCCCTCATATCGGGATAGCGACGGGTGTTGGCCAGCGCCGCGGCGGCGATCACGAACCATCCGCACAGCCGCACCGCGCTGCCCGGGACACCGGCGACGGCGCTTTCCAGGAGGACGCCAGGTGGCGTGAGGGCGCCGACCCATGCGGGGGCGCCGGTGACGGCCGGGTAGCTCTCGTGCGCGATGCCCGCCGCGACGAAGAGGATCAAGAGTCCCGTGGTCGCGGAGCAGCCAACGCGGGGAGCCAGGCCGGCGGCCAGGGCCGCCACAAGACCGGCATGGGCCACGCCCGCCGCGACGGCGCCCATGGCGGGGGCGGATTCGCTGAGGATGACCACCACCATCGCGGTCGCCCCGCCCGCAAACCCCACGGCCCCCAGCACTCGAGCGAGCGCGACGACTGCCCCAGGGAGGAGTGCCCACCGCAGGGTCTCGAGCGGGCCGCCACGGATAAGCAGTCTCGGACCGGCGGTCGCACCCAGGAGGCCGCCGAATGCCACCGCGGCGGTGAGCAGCCGGTCCGGCGGAACCGGTCCACCGACGACGTGCGCGAGCACCGCGAGGCCAGCGGCCCAGCCCGCGGCGGTGCGGGCGGGACCGTGCCGCGAGGCAAGTCGGAAGCCCAAGAGGGTTTCCGCTTGGAGAGCCATCCATACCGTCCAGGGAGCACGCATGGCCTATGATCGCGGAACGGCCCGACCAGTGCGCCATCAATCGAACGAGGGCCGGATCAAATGCCCGCCAAGCACACGAGCGGGGCCGGCGCGCTCCGCCGACCCCGCCCGCGAAGATCCGTCCTGACCGCTACGGCTGGTGCTCGCCCTCGTCCTCCTCCACCAACTCCGCGTCATCCACCGCGTCGGCCCCCGCTCCCAACTGCTGTGGGGCCTTCGCCTCCCCCGGGGGCAACACCCCCATCTTCTGCTTCAAGTCGAGGAGCCGCTGGTCGGCGTTGCCGTGGTACTCGAGGGCCCGGAACTCCTGCTGGAGCGTGTCCCCGGACAGTTCCCCAGCCAACTCGGCGGCGGCGACCGCCTGCCGCTCCATGTCGTCGATCCGCTCCTCCATCCGCGCGAACGTGTCGAACGCGCTCTGGTCGTTCATCGTCGACATGGTGCGCTGGATCCGCTCCTGCGCCTGGGCGCGCTTCTGGCGGGCGACCAGCACGTTCTTCTTCCGCTTCATCTCCTCGATCCGGTCGTTCATCTGCCGGAGCGAGTCCTTCAACTTCTCCGTGTCGCCCTTGTGGCGGAGCCAGGTTTCGTGCAGTTGCTGAGCGTTTTGCATGTGTTCGGACTGCCGCATGAGCGCCTGCTTGGCGAGGTCGTCCCGCCCCTCGGTCACGGCCAGCATGGCGCGCCGCTCCCAGTCCTCCGCCTGCTTCTTTTCCCGCTCAACCTGCCCTTGCAGCTTCTTCTCATCCGCGATGGCGGCCGCGACATCCTGCTTGGTCTTCGCGAGCTGGCCCCGCATGTCGATGAGCGACTGCTCCAGCACCTTGGCCGGGTCTTCGGCCTTGCCGATGAGCGCGTTGATGTTCGACCGGATGACGGTCATCAACCGCGAGAAGATTCCCATGGCTCCGTTATGCCTCCCGCGGGCCAGCCGGCCCGCCCGTACTCCCGCGTCCCGGGCGCCCCGCGCCCGTGCTCACGCTACAAGATCGGCCTCCGTCGGGCAAATCGCCATGGCTCAGAGACCGTCGGGCGCCCCACCTGCGGGCAGCCCTTCGTTACGCTTTTGCGCCAACACCCGCTCCGTGAAATCGAGCCGCTCGTGAATCTCGACCACTTCCCGCCGGACCGACTCGAGCTCCTCCAGCACGTCCTGGTGAGCGGCCTCCAATCGGCGGACGGTGTCGTCGGGCACCGCCGCGCCGCCCCGGATCCGGTCGGCGAACGCGCGCCCGACGGGCGAGACGGCGAGCAGGAACATGGAACCCCCACCAAAGATGAAGATGATCGCCAGGATTCCTTCCATGTCCATACGCTCCCTCGGATCAGTGGTCGCCGAGCAGGGGCTGCTGCCGGTGCTGAGCCAGCATCCGCTCCGCGAAGTCGAGTCGCTCCTCCAGCTCCTGGACCCGCTCCACCTGGCCCTCCAGGTCGGTGACGCGCTGCTCGAGGTGCCGCACGACCTCAGGCACCGGACCCCCGGCGGCGTGCAGCCGGTCTTCGTGCCGGCGATCCAGCACCTTGTTCACCGTCCGGTAGACACCGAACAGGAGGAACCCGGCCATCCCCATGCCGATGATCGGGAACACGACATTCTGGATCCAGACGAAATCCGGCACGTCAGCGGCCCCCCGGGCCGAGCTCGGCCGCTTCTCCGCGCGTCCGCGCCTGCGCGAGCAGCCGTTCCGCGAAGTCGAGCCGCTCCTCGATCTCCATGACCCGGCCGTCCAGATCGTTCAGCCCGCCGACCTGTTGTCGCAGATCCCGCAGCTCTTCCTCCACCCCCGCCGGCAGCTCCCGCCGGTGACGCAGGTCCATCCAGCGCATCACGAGCTTGTAGATCCCGAACATGAACATGACGCCGGTAGCCATGCCGGCGATGGGCACCAAGACCAACTCAGGAGGCACGGTTGCGGTCCTCACTCGTGTGCGACCCGCGCGTCAGCATGCGCTCGGCGAAGTCCTGTCGTTCTTCCAGCTCGGTCACCCGATGCCGCAACGCCTCGATTTCGGCCCTCACTTCGTCGCCGGCGGGGGGTGGCACCTGCGAACGGTCGGCGTGCCGGCCGGCCGCGACGGCGGTCGCGATTCCGCGGGCTCCCCACATGACGATCGCCGCGAGGGGGATGAGGACCCAGACTTCACCCGGTCCCACGCTCAGGCCCCCCTTCCCTCGAGACGATCCGGCTCCCGCCGGGTGGAGAGAACCCGTTCGGCGAAATCCAGCCGTTCATGCAGTTCGCTCACCTCCGCGCTCAGCTGGCGGACGGATTGGCGGACCTCATCGAACGCCTGCTGCGGAA
>CAYWNR010000043.1:0-13021 GCA_964459705.1 uncultured Gemmatimonadaceae bacterium
CGAGAACGCGTCCTCGCCATCGAACGGCACATGCCCCGTGAGACACTGATAGGCCACCACGCCGAGTGAGTAGACGTCGCTCCGCCCGTCGAGCGGCTGCGCGCGGGCCTGCTCGGGGCTCATGTAGTGCGGCGTGCCGATCGACATGCCGGTCCCCGTGAGGCGCGTACCGGATGCCGCCTTCGCGATCCCGAAGTCCGTGAGCACGGAATGGCCGAGCTCGTCGAACATGATGTTGTCGGGCTTGATGTCCCGGTGCACGATTCCATGACGGTGCGCGAACCCCAGCGCTCCCGCCGTCTGGACCAGCAGATGACGGATCTCCATCGGCGTCAGGGCGCCCCGCGCCGACAGGATGCGCGACAGGGACTGGCCACGCAGCATCTTCATCACGAAGTAGATGACGCGCCCCGAGCGCCCAACCCGGTAAATGGGGATGATGTTCGGATGCTCGAGCCGGGCCGCCGTCCGGGCTTCCCGCTGGAACCGTTCGACGAACTCCGCGTCGAACGCGAGCGAAAACGGTAGGACCTTGACCGCGACGTCGCGGTCGAGCTGCTTATCGCGGGCGCGGAACACGATGGCCATCCCGCCGCGCCCCAGCTCTTCGTGGACGTCATACTCGGCGGCCAGCGCTTCCTTGACGACGTCGGTCTCGGACTGGTTCTCGACCGGGTGCGTGCTGACGCGGCTGATGGGCGTGGTGGCGGTGAGGTCCAGTCCGCATGACGGACAGAACCGCGTACCCTCAGCCAGGGAATGACCGCACCGAGAACAGAACACACGCCCCTCCAACTGGGCAACGTAGACGATTTCGGGGCGACCCCGCAAGCGCCGCTCCCCCACGCATGCATGCACCGCGCGGGGACGGCTTCACCGTGCTCTACGACACAAACGCGCGCTCAGCGCTCGGTGGCGCGGCGGCGGAGAAACGCGCGCGCTCCGTCAACGAGCGCCGCGGCGTAGCGTCGCTGTCCCTCCGGGCTGATCAGCACCGCTTCCTGATCCGGCAGCATCAGGAACAGGCCTTCCGTGAGAATCGCCGGCATCCACGTGGGGCGCGCAAGCGCGAGATCACCGCGTCCGATGCCGAGATCCCGGAAGCCGAAACCGCGCACGAGCGTAGTGTCCACGGCTCGCGCGAAATCCACCGCCCTCGGATGGAAGTAGTAGACGCTGGTGCCACCGTTGACGAACGGATTCACACCATCGGGCAGCGCGTTCGCGTGTACCGAGATCAATAGATCGGCGTTGGCCTCCTCCGCGATGCGCACGCGGTCGATTAGACCCAGCGGGGCGCTGTCCGGCCGGACCATCAGCACCCGTGCCCCAGCCCGTTCGAACAGCGGTGCCGCGGCCCGCACCACGGCCAGCATGACGTCCGCCTCGTACGCGCCGGTCGGACCCGTCGTCCCCGCCGGCGGATGACCAGCGTCCAGCGCCACGAGGAGGCCGCGGAGCGGGTGACCCGCATCGATGCGTGGCGGCCGACGCATGTCGAGCAGGAGATCGTTGCCCGACCAGCGCGTTCGATAGCCCCACACCGCCGCCGTCAGATCCACCGTGATGCGGGTCTCGTCCTCCGCGGACGCGTCGAAGGCGATCAACCGGACCAGCGAGTCGGCCGGGCCATACTGCACCCAGTCTGCGTTCGCGGAGACGCCGTAGACCGTGAGCGCGATCCGGCGCTCGTCCTCGTCCACACGGTAGGGCGCCCGCCCGGGGAGCGGCACGCGCAGCGTGACGAACCCGTCGTGGGCGATGAGACGGAGCGCCTGTGTCGTTCCCACGGGAGGCGGCATGCCCGCGGGCAACGGCTGCACGTCCACGGCGTCCACCCACGCCACCGACCGGCGGGAGAGCTGGAGCCGCACCTGATCGTTCCGACGACCACTCACGACCGCCCGCGTGCCGTTGGGAAAGAACCAGTGGTACGTCCCCGACGGCGCGGGCCGGCCCGCGAGGATGCCGTCCGTGGTTCCGGTCCCGGCCGTGTCGTCATTCACCTCAGCCACGGTCGGGTGGGTCGGATCGAGCACGCCAATCTGCAGCGGCCAGTGGGCGCGCGCCGTGTCCGCCCCACGCACCGCCTCCAGGACGAGATCCGAAGCCATCACCTGGGCATGCGCGGACTGCAACACCGGACCCGGGTCCGGCCCAACGGCGCCGAACACCCAACTGATCTGCCGGTCGCGGGCCGCTTCGCGTCGCGCCGGTGCCACGGTCCCAAACGCGCGCTCGCCCCATGGCGGCTCGGGGGGCGCACGATCGGGCACGAACGTCGCCACGGTGGAGTCGCCGAGGCGCAAGCGGAGCTCGGATCCCACGGCGGCGCGCGCGCGCAACACCACGCCTTCTCCGGGACGCACCCAATAGGCGCCGACGGGCGTGAGCGAGGTCGTATCGATCCACACGGCGGAGTCCGGCGCCGCGTACCGTTGCGGGAGCACCGCGGTGAACGCGACGCTGTCCGTTTCCGTACCGTCGGCTGCCCGGATGTCGAACGTGGCGACGCTGTCGGTCGGCAGACCCACCCAGGCCAGCCACGCACCGGTGGCGGCGACGGGCACCGACCCGCCGTTCACGGTCACCGCCGCGCCCGGGCGCGTGACGGACCCGAACACGAACGCGGAGTCGTGACTGTCGAACCGCGCACGCAGGAACCCGGTGGAATCCTCGGTGAGCCGAGGATACACCACGCGCACGGCGAGCGGAGGGAGGATTGCCGGAACCGGCCCGGTGGGCGGTACCGACAGTGGGCGGGAGCAGGCCGTGGCACCGGCCACCACCCCAAGCGTCCGGAGGACGAGCTGCCGGATCTTCATGGGCGCGGAACCTACATGATTTCAACTACCTACGCCATTTGGCGCTGGTTGACCACCCCCCCTCTTGAGGTGTACATTGGCAGCCGCCTTTACCACCCCGGGGAGGTCTGTTGTCTCATTGCGATCACTGCGGCGCACAGAATGACGACGCGTCACGGTATTGCAAGGACTGTGGCCGCGCCGTCGAGACGGCCAAGCGGCAGGAAACGATGCCTCCCTTCCCTGCGCGCGCGTCCGATGTCCGCGCCTCGGCGAATACCTGTCCCCAGTGCGGGCAGCCACTGGACCACCAGCGGCGGTCGGCTCCCCTCCCGAAGCCGAGGACGTTGACGCTCCTCGACGAGGGTGGCGCGCCGGTCCAGACGTTCACGCTCAGTCGGGAGGACACCTCCATCGGCCGGATGGACGCCGATATCGCGTTCCCGGACGATCCCTTCATTTCGCCCATCCACGCGCAACTCTCGGTCCGTGGCGGCGACGTCTACGTTCGAGATCTCGGCAGTCGAAACGGCACGTGGGCGTTCATGGAGGAGCCGTACGTGCTACAGGACGGCGACCTCCTCCTGATCGGCTCCCAGGTGCTGCGGTTCCGGCGCCTGGGATACCCCGGTCCCCAGCCTCCCGAACACGACCAGACGCGCCGCCTCGGCAGCTCGACCCCGGGCGCGGACATTGCAAGCCTGACGCAGCTCCGGGGCGACGGGAGCCCCCGGGACGTGGTGCACCTCTCCCCGGGCCGTGATGTGGCGATCGGACGCGAGCAAGGCGATTGGGTGTTCCCGTACGACTTGTCCATGAGCGGTCGACATGCGGAAGTGCGCTCCCACGACGCGGATTTCGTGGTCGTGGATGTCAAGAGCCGCAACGGCGTGGGGATCACGGTGCGCGGTGAGGTCCGGATGGCCCCCGGCGCGCGGCTTCTGGTAGGCGACAAAGTGCTGAGGATCGAACCGGCATGAAGCTCTGTCCGACCTGCGGCGTCGAGTATGGGGACGAACAGAAGTTCTGCCCCTCCGACGGGTCGGCCCTGCGCTCGACGCAGCAGGGCAACCTGGTGGGCGGCGTGGTCGCCGAGCGGTATCACATCCTCAAGAAGCTGGGCGAGGGCGGCATGGGCGCCGTCTATCTTGGCGAGCATGTCAAGATGGGCCGGAAGAGTGCCATCAAGGTCATGTCCGCCCAGATGGCGAACGACGCGGAGGCCATCGCGCGCTTCAATCGCGAAGCCGCCAACGCGTCCCGCATCAATCACCCCAACGTCTGCGCGATCTACGATTTTGGCGAGACGCCGGACGGGCTGATCTACCTCGCGATGGAGTTCATCGAAGGGGGATCGCTGGGGGACCTGATCGACCAAGAAGGCGCCATCCCGGTCAAACGTGCCGCCGCCATCCTGTCCCAGACCGCCGACGCGCTCCAGGCGGCGCACGATCTCGGGATCGTGCATCGGGACTTGAAGCCCGATAACATCATGCTCGCGCGCGGTCGCGACGGCACCGACATCGTCAAGGTCGTGGACTTCGGCATTGCCAAGGCCATGACCGGTGAGGAAGGCCAGAAAGTCACCAAGACGGGGCTCGTCGTCGGAACGCCGGAATACATGAGCCCGGAACAGCTATCCGGCGACGTGCTCGACGGCCGGAGCGACATCTACTCACTCGCGCTGGTCTACTATCGAATGGTGACCGGTACCCTCCCGTTCGATGCCGAGAGTACACAGGAGATGATGATCAAGCGGCTCACGGACGAGCCGCGCTCGCTGGGTGCCGTGCGCCCCGATCTGGGCGCCCCTCCGACACTCGAGGACGCGATCCGCCGCGCGTTGGCTCGCATGCCGGGCGACCGCTACACGTCGGCGGTGGAATTCGCGCGCGACGTGCGTCGCGCGACCGAGGGCATGGCCGAGACGCCCGCTAGTATCGCGGATGCGGCAACCCAGGTCATCAGCGCGCAGTCTGGAGAGGCCACCCAGCTCGCACCGACGCGGGCCGGCCCCGCGCAGCGGGCCCCGACCTCGACCCCAGCCACGCCCACGACGCCACAGCCGCGACCCTCCACGGCGGTACTACCACCAAAGAAGAAGGCGCCGGTCCTGGCCATTGTCGCGGCGGCCGTGGTGCTCGTTGGGGGCGGCACGACCGCGTGGGTGATGCTCAGTGGCCATCCCGCGCCCGAGAACCAGGGCATTTCCCCGGTGGCAAGTGCCGACACGCTGACGGCCAGACCTGATACGGCTACGAAACCTGGTGATGGCCGCACGAACCCCGGGGGCAACAGCCGAACGACCCCGAACGACCCCCGCATCACCCCGCTCGACAGCGCCAGCCCGAAACCGGAAACACCGCCACCCGTAGACACCGCTCGGATTGCGAGCGAGCTTGGTGAGTTGTTTAATGGGCTGCCGGACGAGGGAGCCGTCCCGGCCAGTACGCTGCAACGCTTCGACGAGATCATGAACGACGCGGGGGTGCCCGTGAGTGTCCGGGCGGTGGCGGCGGCGTATGCGGCTCAGGCGTATTATCAAAGTGGTGATCGGGCGCGCGCGTGCGATCGGATTCGCGAGGCGCTCAGGTGGGATCCGAGCTCCGCTAGTTATCGGATGACGTTGACCAATTTCCAGTGCGGAACATGATGGGCCTCTTCGGATCGAAGAAACCCCAAGTCACGATCTCGGTCTTCGGCAAGACCGATCTGGGTCGTACGCGCGATCACAACGAGGATTCGTTCCTCGTCGCGGACCTGACGACCAAGGAGGCGTCGCTCCAACCCACCGTGCGGGAGCACACGCTCGGACCCAAGGGGACGCTGCTGCTCGTCGCGGACGGCATGGGTGGCGCGGCCTCGGGCGAAGTGGCGAGCCAGATGGCCATCGAGACCATCTACAACCACTTACTCGAAACGTGGTGCACCGAAGAGTCCGTGACGCCGGAGCAATTCGCGACGCGCATCAAGGAAGCCGTCGAGGAAACGAATCAGCGGATCTATGCGGCGGCCCGCGAAACCCCGGAGCACAAGGGCATGGGAACGACGGCCACGGCCGTCGGCGTCCTTGGGTCGCATCTCTACCTGGCGCAGGTGGGTGACTCCCGGGCGTACCTGATCCGGAACAAGCAGGTCACACAGCTGACGAAGGACCAATCGCTCATGCAGCGATTGATCGACGCCGGCGAGCTGACCGAAGAGGAGGCCGAAAAGAGCGAGCGCCGCAACATCATTCTCCAGGCGCTCGGCCCCGACCATAAGGTCCGCGTGGACCTGACGCAGCAGCTCGTCCGCCGGGGCGACATGCTTGTGCTCTGCTCCGACGGGCTCTCCGGCCAGGTCAAGAAGGAGGAGATCGCCGAGATCGTCTCCGACCCGACCAACGATCTGGTCGCGATTTGCAGCGAGTTGATCGATCTCGCGAACGCGCGGGGCGGACCCGACAACATCACGGTCATCGTCGCACGACTCAGCGGCGACACCTTGGACGAGCCGAAGGCGGAAGACCAGGTTGGCCACCAGCCCTACCACGTCCTCGACGGCGAGTCCACCACGGAACCGGTCCCCATCTACACGGGAAGCCCGCCGCCGGAGCCCAAGGGTGGAGCCCTGGCGCTCGTGGTCGCGTCGCTGGCCGCGCTTGGGTTGGCGGCGGCGATCTACCTGCTGACCTGATCGCCCGTCCATGAAGCTGCAAGTCCGGGTGCTGAGCGGCGGCCGCACAGGGGTGACCGCCGTATTCTCGCAGGATCAGGTAACAGTCGGCCGGCACCCCTCCTGCGATCTGCCCCTCGACCCCGAGCGGGATCTCGACGTCTCCACACAGCACGCGGTCTTCGTGCAATCAGGATCGCGGTGGTCGGTGCGCGACCACGGGAGCAAGAACGGCACGCTCGTGAACGGGCATCCCATTCGCACGGAGATAGCGCTCTCGGACGCCGACCAGGTGCGTCTCGGGACGGACGGGCCGGTCATCGAGGTTCGGCTCGTGAACGACAGCGTGCCCACCCGCAAGCCGGACGTGAAAGCGGCGGCGGCCCCGAGCGCGGCTCCCGCGGCGCCGCCGCGCCCGTTACGGGAGACCGCGGGAGCCGGGCTCTCGGCCCCGACGCCTGGGCGGCGTGCCCCCAGCATGACGCAGCGCATCCGTGTCGAGGTTGGCAAGCAGACGCGACGGCTGCGCCTCCTCATTGCCCTGCTCGTCATGGTCATCGTGGGGGCGGCCGGGTACGTCGTGTACGAACGGCAGCAGCAAGCGGCCGAGCGGAACGCGGATCGCGCGGCCACTCAGGCCCGGGTGGATTCGATTCTGGCGGCGTCCGACGCCGCCATCCGAAGCCTGCGGGGCGAGGTCGAGGGACTGGCGCAGGCGCTCAGGTCGTCGCAGGGAGAGGTCCAGCGCCTCCAGAACAACCTCGCGGCGGCGGAGGCAGCGGGCCGCACCGACGAGGTAACACGGCTGCGCAGCCAGTTGTCGGACGCCACCCACGCCCTTGGGCTCCAGCAGGCCGCGGCGCACGTCGACTTTCGGCAGATCTACGACGCCCGAAACGGCGCCGTCGCGATGATCTGGACGAGATTCGGGCCGCGCGACGTCGTCACCGGCACCGCGTTCGCCGTGACCCGCGACGGTGTGTTGATCACCAACCGACACGTCGTGTACGGACCGGACGGCACCCGACGCCCGGTCGAACTCGCCATCCAGTTCGCCAACTCGTCGCAAGTCTGGCGCGCCGTTCCCATCGGCAAGAGCGACGTGGCCGACCTCGCGGCCGTGCGGGTCCAGGGCATCCAGGGTGGCGTGCCCACGACGATCCCGCTTCCGGATAGCGTCGTAGCTCGACCGGGCGACCCGATCGCGGTCATCGGATTTCCGCTTGGGACCGACCTTCCCATGCACGCGGCGGGTGAGGAAGACGTCGTCCGCACCACCCTCACGGCCGGCACGGTGAGCAAAGCGCTCCCCAACGACCTCCAGATCGATGGGTATGGCGCCCAGGGCGCCAGTGGCAGTCCGATCTTCGACCGGGCGGGCTCCTTGCTCGGGGTCCTGTACGCCGGCCTGGACGGGAGCAACGGCCGGGTCGTGTTCGCCGTCCCTGTGCCCTACGTCACCGCGCTCCTCTCCTCCCTCGGGATACGTTTCTAGCCGCTATCCTGGTAGGATGGGAGATAGCCTTGGTAGCTGTCCTCCGACGCGGAGCGTTCTCGTATGCGTGTGCGATGGACCTTGTTGGTGGGACTCGCGGGGCTCGCGGCCTGCGACGTTCCAGGCGCGCCGGCCTGGACGGCGGACTATGTCTTCCCGTTGGACTACCCAAGCGTGGATCTGTCCGGGTTCCTCGGGGGCGTCATCCCGAGCGGCACGGTGACGTTCGACACGCCGGTCGGAACGCAGGACGTCGTCGGCCTCGTGGAGCAGGTGCTCACCGATGAAGCGCTGAATGCCCTGACCGCGGAAGTCGTCACGGATGCCAGCGTGGACGTGACCGGCAGCGTCCTGGTGTCGATTGCGACGAACCCGGCCAACCTGTTCAGCACCACCAACTCGGTGACGGTCACGGTGCCGTTCAGCCAGACGGCCGACACCACGACCGCCCCGATCAACGTGGATCTCCTCCGCACCGGGGGGACTCTCTACTTCCAGTCACGCGTGACCGTGTCGGGGGGAGCGAGCGGAACACCCGTCGGGCCGGGCTCCGAGATCGGCATTGGCCTGAATCTCTTCGCGAATGTGCAGGTGTCCAAGTGAGCCCCGCCACGCGTACCTGGGCCGTCACCCTCGCCGGTCTGGCGTTGGTTCCGGCAACCCTGCACGCGCAGTCGGGCCAGTCCTCGGCCCGCACCGTCGCGATGGGTCGCAGCATGACCGCGTCGGCACGGGGCTACGAGGCCATCGTGTGGAACCCCGCCCTCCTCGGCATGCCCGGACGAGCGGGATTCTCGTTCAACATCGTGCAGGCCGGGCTCTCGGGGCACAGCACCGCCTTGGGCCCGAGCGATCTCTGGCACTACTATCACACCGACACGCTCTCCGTCGCGGACAAGAACGACATCCTCACGAAGGTGCGCAGCGCCAGCGACAGCACGCTGGGCGTGGGCCTCGGGGGCGACGTCATGGCGCTGGGGCTCACGTACAAGAACTTCGGCGTGGCGGTGCTCGGAGCGGCGGATGGCAACCTCGCGGTGAGCGACGACGCGGTGGAGTTGGCCCTGTTTGGCAACACCGCCCGCCGCGCCCCCGGCCAGCGCTATCTCGGCACCGGATCGGACGGTGCCGGCGTTGCCGTCGCGAGCGTCGCGTTCTCCTGGGGACAGGGAATTCAGCTCCCGGTCGGCCACTTGGCGGTCGGGGCAACCGTCAAGTACAACCGCGGGATTCTCGCCGGCCGTGCGGCGGATCTCGGATCCTACGTGCAGAATGCGCCCTCGTTCGAAGCGCGCGTGGGTGGCCATGCGCTCGTCTACGATCCGGACTCGAGCCTGAACAACGGCTCGGGGTTCGGTGTGGACCTCGGCGCCGCCTACGAGTTCGTGTCGGGTATCCGGATCGCCGCGTCGATCGAGAACCTCGTGTCGACGATGAGCTGGAACGAGTCGAACCTGGTCTACTACCGGCAGGAGTACCTGCTCCGTCAGGATGCGAATAGCCTGACGTACTCCGACAGCACGATCAGCAACATCGAAAAGGCGCCGTACAATGCAGCGGACCCGGCACAGAAGGCGCTGCGCGACTCACTGCTGACGGGCCACCCGTTGGGCACGATGCTGCGCCTCGGCGCGCAGCTCTCCGCCGGGCCGGTGCTGCTCGCCGGCGACGCCCAGTTCCGGGTCGCCAAGGGAGTCGTGGCCGGCCCGGCGCAGCGACTGAGTGTCGGCGCGGAGTTGCCGCTCTCGGTCATTCGGCTGCGCGGCGGACTGGCGAGCGACTTCTCGGGCGGCTTCTCGTTGTCCGGAGGCCTCGGCTTCAAGTTGGGCCCCGTGCGACTCGACTTCGCCGCGGCAACGACACCCGGCGGCGACCGGCAGGGACTGACGGTGGCGACGGGACTGTCGGTGATGAACTAGCCGATTGCCGATTGCCGATAGTACCGTGCAACGCGGCTATCGGCCAACGGCTGTCGGCTAACGGCTTTCGGCTATCGGCTATCGGCCAACGGTTACGGAGTGATCCTCCCGAGCACCCGCGGCCCCTTCGCCCCCGTCGCATGCGGCACGTTTCCCGGACGACCGTGGACCGTGAGCCATCCGAGCAGCGCGAACGCGAGCGCCTCTTTGGCGTCGCCGTCGAAAAATAGGTCGTCGAACGCGCGGACCGCACGGCCCTCCAGGGCCTCCGTGAGGCGTCCCATCAGCGTCGGGTTGCGGGCGCCCCCGCCGGAAACCACGACCTCGGCTCCATCCTCAGGCAGCCAACGCCGGAGCTGATCGGCAATCGTCGCGACGGTAAACGCGACCGCGGTGGCGATGCAGTCGTCGTGCGTGGCCTCGGGACGGCGAACGCCCATCTCGCGCACCAAGCCGCGCGCGAAGGCCTCCCCGAACATCTCGCGCCCGGTGCTCTTAGGTGGCGGTGCGGCGAAGAACGGATCGCTCAAGAGATCCGCGATCAGCACGTCGTCCGCCCTGCCCGCGGCGGCGCGCTGGCCGTCCACATCCATCAGCTGTCCGGGCAGTAATTCCCGGACGACCGCGTCGACGACGGCGACCCCCGGGCCGGTATCGAACGCGACTACCTGGTCGAGCGCCCCACCGACAGGCAACCACGTCAGGTTGGCCATCCCGCCGACGTTGAGCATGACGCGGGGGTGCGCACCGTCCGCGAAGAGCAGCGCGTCGGCCAGCGGCACGAGCGGCGCGCCCTGGCCGCCCGCCGCCACGTCACGGCTCCGGAAGTCGCTCACCACGCGAACCCCCAGGCGCTCGGCGATCCGCGCCGGGTCGCCCAACTGGAGCGTCGCCCGCCCGGGCTCGTGCCACACGGTCTGTCCGTGCGACGCGACGAAGGCGAGGTCCGCGCCCGACACGCCCGCCTGCGCCAGCACCTCGGCCCCCGCCTCGGCGAACCGGTCGCCCAACTCGACGTTGAGCAGCGCCACGTCGCGCGTCGTCCCGTGCGCGATGATGCCCAGCACGCGGTCCCGGAACACCGGGGAGTACGCCGTCGTGTGGAAGGCCAGCAGCGCCGCAGTCGGGCGGTCGCCGGTAAACCGCACCAACGCCGCATCCACGCCGTCGAGCGAGGTACCGGACATGAGGCCAATTGCTAGCATGGAGTGCTCGCGGGAGCGGGGGGCACGGAATACACGGGATTACGGGCGGACGGGGGGTGGGTCGCCAATGACTCGGCGAATCACGCCGCCGGCGTCGTTGAGCAACCGTCGCGCGCCGGCCGCATCCACGTTTCGCCGGACCATGACGATCGCGAGCTTCACGCCGCCACCGGCCGCCGCGAGCGCGGCTCGTGCCCGCGCGCGGTCCACCCCACAGACTTCCATGACGATACGCGCCCCGCGATCGCGCAGCTTCGCGGAGAGGGCCTGGAGGTCCACCATCAGGTTGCCATACGTCTTGCCGACGAGCACCATGGCGCCGGTCGTGAGCGTGTTTAACACGAGCTTGGTGGCCGTGCCCGCCTTGAGGCGTGTCGAGCCGGTGACGGCCTCGGGACCCACCCGCACCACGACCAGGTGCTCGCACGCAGCGCGCAGGGTCTCAGGCGGATCGGCGCACGTGACGAGCGCCGTGGACGCACCCAAGTCCTTCGCGCGGCCGAGCGCCGCCACCACGAACGGCGTCGTGCCGCTCGCGGCAATGCCCACCACCAAATCGCGGGACGTGACGCCGTGGTCGTCCATCGCGTGCGCGCCCGCGACGGTGTCGTCTTCCGCCCCTTCCCGACTGCCCACGAGTGCCTCGGGCCCGCCCGCGATGATCCCGACGACCATCGCGGGTGGCGTACCGAACGTCGGGGGACACTCGGCGGCGTCGAGGGCGCCGAGCCGGCCGCTCGTTCCCGCGCCCACGTAGAACAGGCGTCCCCCATCGCGAAACGCCACGGCAATGCGTTCCATCAGTCCCGCGATCGGTTCGCGAGCGGCGAGGACCGCGTCCGGGACGACGCGGTCCTCGGCGTTGAGGAGATCGACCAGCTCGAGCGGGGTTGCAACATCCACGCCGACCGTACGCGGGTTGCGACGCTCGGTGACGCGGGGATCGAGGAACTCCGGTGCGGGTTTCACGACGAACCGCTAAATTGCCGCTCGCATCTCCCAAGGTCAACGAGGACGTTCCATGCGGCACACTCAGAGCGCCATTCTCGCCCCGAGCCTGCTGGTCGGGTTGCTGCTCACGACCGGCTGCCACCGGGCCGAGCGGTGGACGATGTACGACGACGTGCAGGCCGTGCGGGCGGACAGCGCCATGGTCGTCACAGTGAGCCCCATCGCCACCCAGGTGGGGATCGACGTGCTGCGTCGCGGCGGTAACGCCGTGGACGCGGCGGTCGCGGTGGGCTTTGCCCTCGCGGTCGTCCACCCGGCGGCGGGCAACATCGGCGGAGGCGGGTTCATGGTGTTCCGGTTCGCCTCCGGCGAAACAGCGGCCATCGACTACCGCGAGACCGCGCCCGCCGGCGCGACCCACGACATGTATCTCGATTCCGCCGGGAACCTCACCGACGCCAGCGTCACCGGCGATCTCGCCGCCGGCATCCCCGGGAGCGTTGCGGGCATGTTCGAGGCGCATCGACGCTATGGTCGGCTCCCCTGGGCCGACATCATCGCCGCGGCGGTCCGCCTGGCTGGGGACGGGTTCGTCTTGGATGCGCATCGCGCGCGCGGCATCGCGTCGGCCGCCGAGCGACTCGCCCGCTTCCCCGCCTCCGCCCGGCAGTTTCTCCCCGGCGGCGCTCCCCCCGACTCGGGCACGACGTTCGTCCAGACCGATCTGGCCCGCACGCTCCAGGCAATCGCCGACAGCGGACCGGGCGTCTTCTATCGGGGGTGGATCGCCGACTCGATCGTCGCGGAGATGGCGCGTGGCGATGGCCTGATTGCCAAGGCCGACCTCGCAGCCTACCGCCCGTTGTGGCGGGAACCGGTGACATTCACCTATCGCGGGTACGCGATCCATTCCATGCCACCCTCCAGCTCCGGTGGCGTGACCCTCGCGCTGATCCTCAACATGCTGGAGGGAAGCGATTCGCTTCCGTC
>CAYWNR010000044.1:0-12964 GCA_964459705.1 uncultured Gemmatimonadaceae bacterium
AACTGGCTGAGCCTCCACGCCGGCGCCGACACGATCGTCTGGCACAACGGCGGCACCGGGGGTTACCGCACCTTCATCGGGTTCGAGCCGTCGCGGCACGTCGGCGTGGTGGTGATGACCAACAGCGGCGGCGAGGGGGCCGACGACATCGGCATGCATCTGCTGGACGCCGCCATCCCGCTCGCCCCACCGCCGGCGCCGCGCACCGTGCATACCGCGATCACCCTTCCCGCCGATTCGATGGCGGGGTTCGTGGGCGTGTACAACCTGGCGCCGAACTTCGATCTCACCGTGACGCTCAGCGGCGACACACTTTGGCTCCAGGCCACCGGGCAGCAGAAATTCCATCTCTGGCCCGAGGCGCCGACGGAGTTCTTCCTCAAGGAAGTCGAAGCCCAGCTGACCTTCCTCCACGACCCCACGGGCGCGGTGAGCGGCCTGATCCTTCACCAGAACGGACAGAACCCGGTCGCGAAAAAGATCAGATAGACGGACGGCGGGAGTCGTCCCTACGCTACGCGCACCGCCTGCATGGGCGGTCCGCCCTGGACGAGCGTGAACGTCATGCGGATCCCCGTGCCGGCGGGGCCACGCGCTCCGCGATCCGGAGCTGCGCGGCCATCCTGAACCCACGCGTTTGGAGGGCTTTAGGCGCAGCCGACTCGACCCGGCGGCTGGCCGCCCCACGCTGCTTCCCCCTACCAATCGTGATGTCCGAGAGGCATCACGGGTTGAAACGGTTGCCCAATGGAGCGTCATCCGGTTCAGCTGTGCAGCGGCCATTGCAGGGTAGGAAACTGCAGCACAGATTGCGATCGCAGCAGAAAGAGACGTTAGATTGCGGCGCACGACCCTCGACGTACGTCAGGGTTCGCCGAGCCTCGCCGCTACTCTGGTCCGACAACCTATCCGCCTTCGATGACCGACCCACCGGTTCCGCCTGGCGCTCGTCCCTCGGCTATGGTGATCCTCCTCTACGCCTAGGATCGACTGCTCCTCCTCCACTGCAAGGACGAGGGCTACGATCACAGGTGGTGGGTGATGCCCGGCGGGGGCCTGAGTGGGAGCGAGTCGTTCGAGACTGCGGCGGTACGGGAGGCTCGAGAAGAGACGGGGCTGGATGTCGCGCTGGGACCATGCGTGTGGACTCGCGATCATGCCTTCGAATGGGAAGGCCGCCATTTCGACCAGTATGAGCGCTTCTACGTCGCTCGGTGCCGCTCAGATGCCGTCGCGCCGGTGAAGCAGGATGACTACGTGACCGGATTCCGATGGTGGCACATGGACGAGATCGCGTCGTCGAACGAGGACTTCGCGCCGAAGCGGCTGGCGGAGCTCCTACCGCCGATCGTGGCAGGAGCCTATCCGGATCCACCGCTGGATACGGGCGTGTAGCGTGCAAGCGACCTCGTGACCGACCCTCCTCAGTTCGGAACACCCACGGCCGAAGGTGCCGTCGACCGCCGCGCTGCGTATGTCTTGGTCCGGGACGTCCGGGGCCACTTCCTTGCCGTGCGGGGCAGGCGCGGCCTCTTCCTCCCAGGAGGCGGCTGCGAGTCCGACGAATCTCCGGAGGCGGCTCTATCTCGCGAACTCCGCGAGGAGACCGGGCGTGAGCTTGTGAGTTTCTCCTACCGGGCGATGGCCATCCAACACTTCGCCGCAGATGGGGTCTCATACCGTATGACGGCTGTGTTCTACACGGCCACCCTTGGCGACCAGGTGGCAGAACCCGAGCAAGAGCTGCTCTGGGTCGATACCTCGCTCGGTGGCGATCCGTGGTATCATGCGTGCCATGCCTGGGCCGTCCGTGGGGAAGCGGCGGCGCCTCTATCTAACTAGCGGCTCTTGCTGACGTGGTTAGCATATGGGGTCCGGGGTCGTTCGCCTGACAGCTCACGACCCCGGCCGAGCGCCCAGCTCACGCAGCAAAGCTGCAAAGACGTTGGAGCGCGTTCAGGCAGACATCGCGGCTCCGCTCGTGGCCGGCGACGGGTCCGGGTGGAACGCTCGAGACGGCGGAGAGCCGGCTTGACCCTGGGGCACCCCAGCCCGATCGTCACGACTCTCGGAGGGCCCCGACATGTCGCAACGCATGGTCCGTGACGGGCCTTGCGGCAGAACACGACGCTCGCATGGATGAGACGATTGGCGTGGCGGTAGACGGCTATGACCCGGGGTGGCCAGAGCTGTTCGCCGAGCTTGGCCTGCGCCTGCGATCCGAGCTCGGTGGGGTCGCCATCCGAATCGACCACATCGGTTCAACAGCAGTGCCTGGGTTAGCTGCGAAGCCAATCATCGATGTCCAGATCTCGGTCGAATCACTAGATGCGATCGATTCTTTCCGACCCGGGATAGAGTGTTGCGGTTTCGCGTGGCGCTCGGAGAATCCTGACCTGACCAAGCGGTACTTTCGGGAACGGCCCGGCGAGCGTCGAACGCACATCCATGTGAGGAGCCATGGGAGTTTCTCAGAGCAGTTCGCGCTCCTGTTCCGCGACTACCTGAGGAGACACCCTGGGCGCGCAAGCGAGTACGCCCGGCTGAAGCGGGAGTTGGTGCCACTACTCAGGTCAGACCGAGAAGCGTATGTGAGAGCCAAGGCACCATTTGTGTGGGAAACAATGCGAATGGCAGATGAGTGGGCGAAGGCTGAGGGTTGGACGCCCGGGCCGTCGGATGCCTAGGCGGGCAGTGGCTTTCGGCGCGCAGTCGTCGTCCCAGAGAAGCCGGGCCGTGAAGGCGGCCACGAGTGAGACGGGCACTCGCTGAATCGGCCGAGATTGAGCCCATGCCGTCGGTTTGAGCGCACGCGCTCTAGCTAGCAATTCTTGCTGACGCAGGTTAGATCAGGGTCCGAGGCCGTTCGCCTGACAGCTCACGGCCTCGGGTCAGCGCCTGGCCCGCGCAGCGAGATTGCAAAGACGTTATGAAGCGCGACAGACTCAGCCGCATCCGCAGGAGCGAGTTCTCCAGGAGCGCGAAGGAGTGCGGCTGCAGAGTGCACCGCTGAGCGAGCCGCCTCGCATCGTCGCGTTCGTCCGCCAAGGCCGCCTCGAGCGGCGTCGCCGAGTCTGAGGGCGGCGGGATCCCCGGCCTCGAAATCGCGGGTGGCGCAAAGAGTAGGAATTTGAATCGCCGCACCCAAAGTACGGCAGGCTGGAGGAGCGATCGAGGGCCCGCTCGTCCTGGGTAAAGCAGAGTCGTATCAGCCCTATGGCAGACACGAAAACCGGAAACCAACCAACGGTTGGCGCCTGGAGTGCCCCCGTTACCCGAGCGACCGCTGGACTGGCAGCCGCGCGTAGCCCGGCTCTGCGCTTTCGCTTCAGGCGGGGTTCTTGCGCGCGCCGCTGACCGACGAACCCCGTCGCTACGCGACGATGATGATGATCACGATCAGCACAACGAATGCGATCGCCACCCAGGCGGCGGGCGAGAGGTCGGGCACGCGGACGTCCGGCAGGGGAACATGCAGCGAGCGACGGCGACGAGAGGGCGCGGGCTGCGGCGGCATCATTGGCGCCGGCCGGCGGGCCGCCGCGGGCGGCCGGGTGGGCGGTGGCGCCGCCGGCCGGCGGGCCGGCGGTGGCGAGGCTGGTGTGGTCCGCGCGGACGGAGCAGGAGGAGTGGGCGGAGCGGGAGGCGGAGACGGTGCGGGCGCCCGCGTCGTCTGAATGGACACCGAGAGGCGACGCATCACGTTGGTCTTGCCGATTGAGTACTCCTGCTCCCCCTCCTCGGGCTGCACGCGCAGCGCTTCGATGCGCCCGCTCGCGAGATCACGCGCGAAGTAGACGACCCCGACCCCTTCGGCGTGCCGCATCTCCCCCAAGATCTCGTAGCGCCCGCTGGCGGCCTCCTCGACGGCCGCGCGCAGCTCCTCCCTGGCGTGCGGCGACTCGTCGTCCTCGGCGCCGCCGAAGATGGCCGATCCACACTTGCTGCAGAAGCGGGCCCAGGCCAAGAACTGCGCGCCGCACCGAGAGCACGTCCCAGCCGGAGAGGGAAGCCCGGGGTCGAGCTTCCGGACGAGTTCCAGTTGGAACTCCATCCCGCCGGGCTCCGGGGTGACGCGCAACGCGACGAGCCCGCGATCGGCCGCGGCGCGGGCCAGAAACACCACGGCCCCGTCGCGCTCCCGCCGAGCGATCTCCCCCAGAACCTCGAAGTCGGGCGCGGCCGCGGCGCGAACGGCCGCGAGCAACGTCTCGTCCGCCTCCGCCCCCTCCCCACCCGTCGGCAGACCCATCCGGGTGAATCCCGTCTGCCGCAACTCGCTCACGCGGTCCGACCTACTGGCAGTCGGGAGCCCGCTCCCGGCGCTCCGTCCATGTCACTTCGAGGTCGCTGCGCGTCACCCGGACGATGTCCAGCGGGTACGCCGCCGCCGGAAACGGCCGGCACGCCGTGATCGTGCGCACCAGCGCCACGAAGACGCCCGCGCGCACCCCGGCGCTATCGACGCGTATCTGATCGCCGGGGTGCATCTGCCCGGCGGCCGCCACGAGGACCATTTCCCGCGTGAAGTCCACCTGCGGCAGCGGGGGCGGCTCCCCCTGTGTGGATGTCGCCTGCGCCCACACCCGTTGCCAGGTAGTGATGTCCCGGACCGCGAGCCGGACCGAGTCAGTAAAGGCCGGTCCGTCGTCCGAATACAGGCGCGTGCTCGCCGTCACAGGAGCTAGGCTCGGGACCACCGCCGCCCCACCCGATCGAGCACACGCCAGAACCGTCACCGCACTCACCACCATCAATACCACGATTGGCCGTCGCATCGTTCGCTCGAATTGGAAACGTCCTCATAGTTAGCGCGCGACTCTGGAGACGCAACTGAGTCCGGTGAAGAACCCCCGGTTGAACACTTGGGTTCCCGCCAGAACGAGCTCCGCCTCGAGCGTCACGGCTTCTCCCTGCACGTCCAACTGCCACCGCAGAACCGCCGTCGGCCCGTCCGACCGCAAGTCCGCCTGTTGGAAGAGGCGGAAGAGGGCCCAGGTGCCTCGATGCGCCAACTGCACTTCCCGCCCGCGCACCTGGGCGGTGAGTTGAACATCGCTCGCGCGCGGCCCGACCCACGAGAACGGGCGTTGCGCCGTGGCCGTTCGGGTCCACCGGCCGGTGTACCCATCGACACTCAACGACACCGTCGGGATGGCGTCCGAGAGTCGCGGCTTGAAGACGAAGTCCACGCGCGCCGTATCGCCAGCCGCCCAGAGCGCGCGGGAGATGCCGGCGGCCCGATTGAAGAACAGCACGAACTGATCGGACAGCGTCAACGGGGCGCCGACCTGCGCCACGTAGCGAGAGCCTCGCAGCGCCAAGGAGCCCTGGAGGTAGTCGTTGTAGAAGCCCCACAGCGCTCCGGTGTTGGGCTGGAACATGCCCGCCAGATCGTCGTACGACACCTCGGCCGAGCTCGTCGGATTGAACGGGTATCGCGCCGCGAGCTGCCTGAACGGCGCGCAGAAGGCCGCGCCCCGGCTGTTGATGGCGGCGCTCGGCAACCGACCCACCATCCCCTCGATGCGCGTGACGGGCGCCTCCATGAGCCGCTGGACGGCGCCGCTCACCGTTGCGGCGTCGCCCTGTGGTGGGAAGGTGAGCGCGAGCTGTCGGACCGCGTCCCGGGCGGTGCGCGCCCCCTGTAGGGTTTGGTCGCTCAGGGCACGCGCTTCCCCAGGCGAGGCGCCGGCCGCCTGCTCCACCAGATTGCCCAGCCCAATCAGCGCGTTCATGTACTGCTGGTTGCTCTCGCCGATGTAGGTGTTCGTGTCTCCGGGCGGCACCACCATCTGGACGGCCCGGAACGCCGGGCCCACGTTCACCGTATCGACGGCGGTATTCCGCGAGGCGAGCGCGAAGAGCTGCAACAAGGGCGACTGATTGCCGCTCAGCTGGCGGAGCTTGCGCGCCGCGTCGGAGAGCCCGGCGAACCCGGTCAATCCAGCCGACGTCAGGTACGCCGTCCAGTGCCGCACGTAGTCCGCGGTGTAGCGGGCGCGCAGTTGCGTCACGAGGCTGTTCCGATCGACTTGCAGCGGCGCTTTCTCGCCCATCACCCAGTCCTCAGCCTGCAGGACCTCGTCCACCCGCGCCAGGGCCGCCTCCATGGCCGCCCAGCCTTCGCGCGTGAAGGCCGCGGGAACCTCGTAGGGGTCGGTGACCACGGAGCCCGCGTTCGGGAAGTCGCGAGCAAACCGCACCGGCTCCGCCGCCGCCGCCGCACGCGCCACCATGAGCTGGTATACCTGATCGGGTCCCGCGTAGCGGCGCAGCAGGCCGCGCGTGCGCGCGATCAGTGCGTTGTCCGGCTCGACGCCGCACGCGCCGTCGCGACAGTAGGTCGCCGCATAGAAGTTGAACTGCGCGCGCGTCAGCTCGGTGCGCTCGGGGTCGAGCTGGCGACCGTCGAGCCACTGGTTGAGTAGCACGGGCACCAGTAGCGCGGTGTCCAGCCGGTCGGTGCGAGTGGTGATCATCAAGTACGCACGCAACAGATCGTACCCACGCCCGTAGTCGCCCGTCTGCGAGCCGGTGTCAGGCAGGCTCCGCAGGTCCCGCTGCAAGGCGGCGCGCGCCGGGTTCACCAGTAGCCGCTCGACGCGGTCGCGATACAGGGAGCCGGCCGCCTGGGCGAGGGAGGTGCCGGTATACAGTCCCCACGCCAGACGCAACGGACGCCCGCTGGACCGGTACCGCTCGAGCCGGGCCAACCGCAGGCGCAGCGCGTCCAGGTGCAGCAGGGTCTCGGCGTCAGGCACGCCTGGATCGCTGACGGCGGCCGCGGGCGCGGCGCGTGCCGCCGCCAGCACGTCGCTCTCGAGGCGCCGGTTGTTGATGAACGACGTAATGAACCCGAGCCCGAGTATCAGGCTCACGACCGCGGCGGAGGCAAGGAGCGCGCGCCGGACCAGCCCGACGCCGGCTCCGCGCTGTGCCACCGCGGCCGCCGCACGGTCCCGCAGCACGACGTCGCGAAAGACCCGGCCCAAGAACGCCCACTCGGGCACCCGTCGGCCCGCGGCGGTCGGTGCGGGCGCGGGCGTGGAAAACGCGTCCTCGCCAAAGACGCCGGTGGCTCGTCGCGCGCTTGGCGACCCGTGGGTGACGGCGGCCGGCGCAGCATCATCCTGCACGTAGCGCGCGCGGACGCCGGTGAAGTAGAAGCCGCGGAGCACCGGGCTGGTTGCCAAGTGGCGTGGGCGGCACAGCTCGACGAGGAACTGCACGACGGGGGTCTCGAGTTTCCGCATCTCCCGCGCGAACTCGTACGCCAAGCCGCGCCGACTCAGGTCGGACTCCCGCGCGAGCCAGTCCAGACGGCTCGCGGCGAGGGTGTCGGTGACCTGCTGGAACGCACCCGCGACCCGCACGAACTGGCGTTCTGCGTACAGTCCCTCGGAGGTGCGGTCTGGCCAGCGCATGGCAGCGCCGAGCGCTTCCCAGACTTCCTCGCGAGAGCACTGCGCCACGCACTCGGCGAAGTGCGGCACGCGGTCCAGCTTGGTGAACCAGACGTACACCGGGAGCTGGACACCCATTCCCTGAGCAAGCTGGACCAGAGCCCCACGCAGCTGTTTCGCCGCCCGGGGGACGGCCTCCGCCGCGTCCGCCTGGAGGAAGGCCTCCATGGGAAAACACACCACGGCGGCGCGCGCGGCCTGCGGCCGGCCGGTGAGCGCCGCGGCCAGACGCGGCGGCGTGAGGCGGCGGACCAAGCGTGCCCAGCCGCCGGAGGAGGCGAGCATGGGGCCGCCCGCCTCCACCATCACCGTGTCGTGTACGTACCAGATGTTGAGCGCGCTGGTGGGACGGATCTGATCACCCTGGAACGCCGCGCCAGCCACGAGGTCCGGGTCGAGTCCACTTTGCGTCACCGAGGTGGTCTTGGCGCTCCCGGTCGGACCCAGGACGACGATCACCGGCCGCCGCGCGAACCCGCGAGCACCGGCCGGGCCGACAGCCGCGAGCCGCGTCCGCGCGGTCGTGAGCGCGGCTTCCATTTCGTCGAAGGCCCCCGCGCCGGCACGTCGCCCGGACGTGCGGACAAACCACAGGGCGACACCCGCGGCCGCGGCGCCGAGGAGCCACAGGCCAATTCTCAGTGCCCACAGCCTGCCGCCCGTCAGCCCCACCCACGAGCCGACGAACCACACCAGCACCACGAAGAGCAGGAAGCCTGCCGCGAACGTCACTCGCGGTACGGTGGGCGCGCGAGGCGCCCTGGGCACCGGAGGCGGCCTCATGACTGCGGGGCCGCGAGCGCCCGCAGGGCACCGAGCGCTCCGTGGAGGGACACCCGGAACCCGAAGAACAGGACCAGCGCCACGACGACACTCGCCGCCGCCACCAAGGCGAGCCGCAGTACCCACGGGTCGGCGGGGGGGCGGATCCGCTCCTGCGATGGCGGAGCCCAGTTGGGACACAGGGTCGCGCGGCTACCGCGGGCCTGGGTGATCCGCTGGCCGGCGGTGGCTATCCAGTGTTGACGCTCCGCCTCGCCGCCGCCCGTGTAGCGACCGCGGAACCCGAGGAGCAGGCAGAGCACGTACACCTCGAGCACGTCGACCGAGCGCTCGACGTCCGCGCGACCCAGCAGCTCCCGGATCCGCTCGAAGAAGACGTCACCGCCAACGTGCCCGCCGAACAGCTCCTCCTGGAGCGGGCGGTGCGCCCACTCGGCGAACGCCGCCTGCCGGGACTGCAGCGCCGTCTCATCGAGCATGACCACCACGGCATACACCGCCAGGCGCACGTCATCGCTGGAATAGCCAGCCCCGCGCGCCTCGTCGTGGGCCGCCGACAAGACCTGTTTGAACTGCTGGCGGAAGGTCTCCGGGTCGGTTACGTCACTCCGATCGCCACGGAGCCGGGCGATCGCGGTGAGTGCTTCCTGCAACGTCAGCGCCAGCTGGCCGGGCCGCGGCCCGGTGGGCGCCGGATGTCCCTGACGGGCGCGCGCCATTACTGACCGGTGCTCCGCGACCGCGGTCGCATCTCACCGCTGGACGCGCGCATTCGCATCGAGCAGCACCGAGAGCTCGAACTCCGCCGCCGCCAGGGCCTGCGGCACGTAAATGCCCACCTCGCCGGTCTGGGTCAGCGATGCCCAGCAAGGACCGGTTTGGCCCAGCAGGAAATATTGCGCGCCGGGGCTCGCGGCGAGCCCCGAAGGCGGGATCGGCAGGTGCTCGAGCGGGAGCCCGGCGTACGCCTCCTTGACCAGCCGCGCGATATGCTGCGCCGAGCACACCTTCACCAGCTCGGGCACGAGGGAGATGAGGGGCGTCGAGTCCACGTCGGCCGCCGTGCGTACGCCCAGCACCCAGCGTGCGGGCCCGAAACACCGCTTGTCGGACACCTTGCCGGTGAACAGCAGCTTCCGCGTGCGTTCCAGCGGAATCGCGATCGCGTTGCTCGAGGCGGCGAGGTCCAGGTGACCGCGGATGTGGCGGTCCAGTGTCTCGAGGCAGTCACCAAGCCGATGGTGGTCGTAGGGCGGCAGCGTGCGTGGATGGGCGTCGAGTGCGAACGTGCAGAGCGCACCGGCGAGTCGACTCATCTCCAAATACAGCGCTTCCGGCCGGGTGCGCCGGATCGCGAGGTGGTGTCGCAAGCCCCCGAGGGCGGACTGAATGGCGTGCGCCAGCCAGAAGCTGGCCACGTCGCGCGGTGCGCCCCGTCGCTCTCGTCCCTCCAGCGCCAAAGCCTCGGCCTTCGCATCAAGGATGTCGACCAGCCGCTGGAGCATTCCCATCACCCAGTCGCTCGCGCCGATCTGCAGCACGGGTGGAACGTAGGCGGCGTCATAGGCCAACTGTCCGGCACCGTCCCGCCGGACTTGCGCGACCGGCAGGCTGACGAGGTCCTCACGCAGCTCGGCATCGAGCAGGAGCGCGAAATTCTTGCGCGCCACGCCCACCGGCTTCGCGTCCTCGCCGGTCGTGTCGTCCGGCGTCATGGCGATGGCGGCGATGTAGCGCCGATCGCCCCCGTCGGCGTCCTCGCGAAGGGTGCAGTTGGCCGCGCCGGGCCGGTACGGGGGGATGGCCAGGGACACGCGATACACGTCCTGCGTCGGGGCGAGGAGCGGCCGGATGTCGCGAGGTTCGGGGAGCGCGTCGGCTTCGGGGAACTGGAACGGGAGTCCGTCGGGCATGATTCCACGCGCGTGCAGGAGCGCCACGGTGCCGTTCCGGAGCGCTTCGACGTCCAACTCCAGGCCGGCGAGCCCGTACGGCTTATCGTACAAACTCGTCAGCGCGGCAGTGATGGAGCGCTCGAAATACCGGCTCTGTCCCTGGAAGTGATGCTGGGCGAGCGGCATCCCCTCGCGCCACAGCACCCGCGCCGATAGCTCCATGCTCTCCCCGCGTCGAGCCAACTGATCCCGCCGCCACGCGGCCGCGCGAGCGGATGCGAATTTGCCAAACTGCAAAGCGCGGCTATTAATTATACGAGGTTACCGACGAATGCAAGCGGCGCCGCGTGCGGTGATCGTCGCGCATGCGACGGTTTCAGTTCCGTCCGGTGCCCCGTGCCTAACCCGGACGGGCTGTGTCATCTCCCAGCGTCTTCTTCACCCCGTATCTTCGTAGATAGTCCATGACGGAAGCGGAGCTTCGCGCGCAGTTCACGTTCCTGCGTGAGGTCGGCGCCGGCCCCGTGGTCACGCACTACGCGCGCGACCCGGCCGGCCGGTTCGTGATGATCCACATGCTGGGTGGCGCCGCCGAACCCGAGCGCGCGTCGCTGCTGGCGGCGCTGAAACGGCTGGGGCGGATCGACCGGGCCCGGGTCGTCCGACAGGTTGAGGTGGACGGCGCGCCAGTCGTCATCACCGAGTACCTGCAGGGATTCACGACGTTCCCCGAGTGGCTGGCCATCCGCGCGGCGCCGGCCGCGCCGGAGACTCCCAACGCCGAACGGGGTCCGGCCTCTGGCCCGCCCGCCGGTCGTTCGCCGGCTTCACCGGCGGCCGATGCCGGACGACCGAGCCCTGGGGAATTCACACAGCTCTTCGGCGCGGCGGTTGATCTCACGGGTGCGCCGCCGCCGCCGGGAACCACACCACAACGGACGGCCCTGCCGCCATCGGCCACCACACCACCTCCCGCGACGCCTCCACAGCGTAGCGCCACACCACCATCGGCCGCCGCGCCACCACCCGCCGCGCCTCCGCCCAAGACGGCGCGACCGCCGTCAACCACCACGCCGCCATCCGTCGCGGCTCCGCCATCGGGCACCACGCCTCCACCGGGCAAGCGGCCGGACCCCGCGCAGCGACCTGCCGATGCGGCCTACGACCCGGACGCGACGCTCGTCCTGGCTCCCAAGCAGGCAGCACCACTACGGCCGCCGGTCCCGGAGCCTCCACCTCAACCTGCGCCGCCGCCACCCGCTCCGCCGCCACCCGCACCGCCGCCAACCGCGTCGCCGCCAACCGCGTCGCCTCCCGCACGACCAAAGCCGAAGGTCCGCTGGCGAGACGAGACGCCTCCCGCGCCGGAAGCCGAGCCGCCGGTCGTGCGTTGGAAGGAGACGCCGGAACCGGTTGAGCCAACGCCGCCCCCATCTCCACCACCCACACCACCGCCCGCGCCCCCCGCGCCTCCGGCCCGCCGGGACCCGGGGGAGTTCACGCAGGTGTTCGGCCCATCAGGAGCGGATTTGGAGGCGCCGCCACCCGCCGCCGGACCGTCGGCGCCCGGGGCGTTCACACAGATGTTCCAGCGGTCCCCGGAGCCACCGGCGACGCAGCCGTCGAAGAAGGACCAGCACGACTACCTCAAGGCGCTGCACGACACATCGCCGCCCCGGCGCGATGCGCCCGCCCCGCCTCCGCCGAGTCCTCCCCCATCCGCTCCGGGAACGTCGGGCCCGTTGGCCCAGCCGGGGGAGTTCACGCGGCTCATGGCCGGGTTCTCGGGCGCGCCCTCGGGCGGACCACCGTCGGCGCCGCCACCACCACGGGCTGCGCCACCATCGCGGCCACCAAGGACCGCGCCGACAGCGCCGCCCCCCGCCCCGCCGCCGCAGGCTTCGCCATCACCAGGGTCGTTTACGCAGATCATCTCTGGCGGGCCCGCGATGGGCGCGCCACCCCCCGCACGGGAGGCACCAGCACCTCTGCCGGAAACACCCGAAGAGCCCGAAGAGCGCGATCCGCGCAGGACCGTACTCATCGTGGCGCTGGCGGCCTTGGGACTGGCGGCCGTGCTCTTGGTGTTGTTTATCGCGCTGACCTGATACGCGTCACTAGGGTGGCTGATAGCGCGTCACTCAGTGGGCAGAATGACGACCAACTCCAGCTGCGGGTGCGGGAAGTCCGACGGCACGTAGGCGGCCAGGGTCCGCCCGCGAGCGACGCCTTCCCAATCAGGCCCGGAGCGGCCGACCCGGAAATACAGGTAGCCAAGCTTCACGGGAACGGCACTCGGAGGCGTGGCCACGTGCCGCAGTTCCAGCCCCGGCAACGCTTGCTTGATGAGCTGTCCGACCCGGTCGGACGACCCCACCTTCACCAACTGCGGGATCCGACGCGCTAGCTCGTCCTGCCGCATCTCGGCGTTGACGGCGAGGAACCAGTCGGCAGCCGCCAGGTACTGGTCCTGGTCGATCGCCGCGGAGTAGACCGCCGGCGCAACGAGCTTGAGCGGGAGGGAGGCGTAGTTCGCCGGGACCACGGTCTCGAGGAGGTACCGGACCTTCTCGTCCAGCGCTTCGAAGCAGCCCGACAAGTCGGCGTGGTCGTAAGCGGGCAGATCCCGCGGGTGCAGCTCCGTGGAGAACGTGGTGAGGGCCCCGGCCAACTCCAACATGCCCGCGAACAACTCCGCGGGGTGGCCGCCGCGCGTCTCCATCGCGTGGCGAATGAGGGGTAGGTAGGTGTTCACGGTGTACAGCAGCCAGAAGCTGGCCACGTCGGCGATCCCGAACTCCGCGAGCGTCTGGTTGCGCT
>CAYWNR010000045.1:0-12783 GCA_964459705.1 uncultured Gemmatimonadaceae bacterium
TGATCCTGGTCGTCGCCTTGATCGAAATGGCCCACGCCCTCGCCTATCGCGACGGGCTCACGGGGCTGCCGTCCCGCCGCGCCCTCGACGAAGCCCTCCGGCGCCTATCGGGTCCGGTGGCGGTCGCCATGGTGGACGTCGATCACTTCAAGGCGTTCAACGACACGCATGGGCATGACGTGGGCGACCAGGTGCTCCGGATGGTCGGCGCCCAGCTGGCGCTGGTCGGCGGTGGCGGCCGCGCGTTCCGCTACGGTGGGGAAGAGTTCGCGGTGCTGTTCCCGGCACGTACCACGACCGACACCCTCCCGGTCCTGGACGCGCTACGCGCACAGGTCTCGGCGGCGGCGTTCACGCTCCGAGGGGCCGACCGCCCCCGCCGTCGTCCGAAGCGGCCGACGCGGCGCCGCAACGCCACCAAGATCTCCGTCACCGTCTCCATCGGGGTCGCGGACCGGTCCAACGCCGAGGTGCTCCCGGCCACGCTCATCAAAGCCGCCGATGAGGCGCTGTATCGGGCGAAGACCGCCGGGCGCAACCGGGTCGAGGCCGCCCGCCGCCCGCGACGTACCTGAACTGGTTCGCGCCCGCGCCGGATGTTACTCTTAGGCCCGAATTCCCAAGGGGAGCCCCATGACGCCTGTGACACTCGCTCGGTTCGTACAGGAGCTGGAGATGCTGAAGAAGGAAATGGACATCGGCGCGCTCCGGCACGGCGAGTACGATCAGCGTCTCGCCCGGATGATCGGCGAGCTGCGGGATCGCAAGCTCGACGCCGATCGCATCGAGATCTCGGACACACTCGACAAGCTGCTGAAGTCCGGGACCATCACCCCATCCGTGAAGAGCCACATCCTGAAACGACTCGGGGTCGACTAGACCGTTTGCCGATTGCCGATTGCCGATTGCCACCTAAGGAACACCAGCACACGGCAAACGGTCTTTCGGCTATCGGCTATCGGCTTTCGGTTAGCGCGTCAGCCTCCGTCCTTGGAAGTCCAGCGCGCTCACCTTCCCCGTGTCATCGAGACGGAACGTGGCCCGGTCGGGGGTGCGCCATGGCGTGCGCCAATGAACGGTGAAGGTGTCGTACTGCCAATGCTCCAGGTCGGCCGTCAGGAAGGCCGATTCCGAGAGTACTAAGCGCCCGTCCCGCAGCTCCACCCGGACCGTGCCCATCGCGCTGTCCGCATACGTGCCCGTATATCGGTCGAGTGACTCCGAGGGGTGGGTCCCGACGATGTGCGACGCTTCGCGTTTTTGGCGTCGCGTCACCTGCGCCTGGTTCAGGCTGTCGTACAACGCCAGCAGATCGCCATTCCAGTCGCGCGCGGTCCCGCCGATGTAGGCGTCGAATACGTGGAGCATGAGCGCGTGGCGCAGCTCGGCGTGATCCCGGTTGGCGAACACGACGATGCCCAGGTGGCGTTCCGGAAGCAGGCCCACGATCGCGACATAGCCGTCGATCGACCCGGTGTGGAAGGCCACGAACTCGCCGCGATAGTCCTGGAGGAACCAGCCGAACCCGTACGCCGTGAAGTGCGGCTGCGTCCGCATCGCGGTGGGGTAGAAGGATTCGACCGGAATCACCGTTTGCGGCCGGAACAGCTCCGCGAAGGTGCGCGGCTGGACGAGGGTGGAATCACCCAGTCGGCCGCCGTTCAGCAGAAACCGGATCCACCGGCTCATGTCGAGTACGTTCGAGTACATCGCGCCTGCCGGTGCGATCGCGTCCACCAGCGATCCGACTCCGGCGATGACCCGCAGCGTGTCGTTCACCAGATCGTGCGGTAGCGCGATGTCGCCGCCTGCGGGGAGGTCGCGCCCCCGCGTCACGGTTTCGGTCATGCCAAGGGGTGTCAGGATGCGATCGTGCACGAGCGCCTCCCACCCGCGTCCATATGCCCGTCCCGCGATCACGCCGGCGGCCGCGTACGTCACGTTGTTGTAGGCGTAGCTCGACCGGAGGCTCGATTCGGGCTCCACGAACCGGAGCCGCCGGAAGATCTCGGCTTGCTTCCAGTCCCGGCCGTACCAGAGGAAGGACGGGTCCCCGAACCCCACTCGATGGGACAGCAGATCGCGAATCCTGAGCTCCCGCGCCGGATAGGGATCGTGCAGCACGAGCTCCGGAAATCGGTCCTGGGCCCGGTCGTCCCACCCGAGCTTGCCCTCATCCACCATGAGTGCGACGCCGAGCGCGGTGAACGCCTTGGTGGTGGATGCGTTCGCAAACAGCGTGTGGGGCGTCACCGGCGCGTCCGATCCAAGTGCCCGGATCCCGTAGCCCTTCGCGAACACGACCTGGTCGTCCTTGACGACCGCGACGGCGAGCCCAGGGACCTTCCAATCGCGGACGGCGCGCGTCACCCACTGGTCGAAGTCGCGCAGCTCGCGCGGAGGACGGTTCTGGGCAGCGACCGGTGCCGCGACGAGGAGGAGGACGATGGTGCCAACGAACGTGCGCATGAAAGCCCCGGCGGGAATGGAGAATGGAGAACGCAGATTGCAGAGTGCAGAGCAGGGAGTGCAGATTGGTGAACGATGATCGATCGCCCGCGCGCCCGGCTCCTCGAGACTGCGGCCTCAATGTGCAATCGCCACTCTCCAATCTGCAATCCCGCGCTCCTATGCTGAGATCTCGTCTTCTCGGCGCGATCGCCCTCCAGCTCGTGGTGGGTGCTCCCGCCCTCGCCCAACGGCCGCTCTTCCCCGGCGACCTCGAGAATCCCGCCATCACCGGCCGCAACCGGCTGCCGCCCCACGCGTTCTACGTTCCGCACGCCACGGCGGCCGGAGCGCTCAGTCGCATGCGGGATCGATCGCCGTACTACCTGTCGCTCAACGGTACGTGGGCGTTTCACTACGTGGCGTCACCCGCGGAACGGCCGGTGGGATTCTGGCGCGACGACGCCGACTTGGCCGGTTGGAGTCGCATCACCGTGCCAGGCAACTGGGAAGTGCAGGGATTCGGGATCCCGATCTACACCAACTCGGCGTACCTCTATCCGCCGAATCCACCGTTCGTCCCTCACGACGACAATCCGGTTGGCTCGTATCGCCGCAGCTTCACCGTCCCGGACGCGTGGCAGGGACGGCGCGTGATCCTGCACTTCGGCAGCCTCAAGTCCGCCGGCTACGTCTGGGTAAACGGACGCGAGGTGGGGTTCGCGAAGGGGAGCAAGACGCCGGCCGAGTTCGACGTGACGGCGTTCCTGCGCGCGGGAGTGAACACGGTGGCGGTACAGCTGTACCGGTTCTCCGACGGCGACTACCTCGAGGATCAGGACTACTGGAAGATCAGCGGCCTGGAGCGCGACGTCTTTCTGTACGCCATCCCCTATACCCATATCGGGGACTACTGGGCGCATGCAGACCTGGACTCCACGGCCACCGATGGCACGCTCGCGCTCGACGTCACACTAACCAGCGCCTCGGCCGCGCGCTCGCAGGTGGGCGTCCACGCCTGGCTGGTGGATTCGGCGGGGCGCACTGTGCCGACGACGACGCTCACGCAGGCGCTGCGCATCGCGGCCGGACACGATACCACCGTGACGCTCCGCGCCGCCGTCCCGCATCCGGCGCGGTGGTCCGCCGAGACACCGGCGCTGTACACGCTGGTGATCGCGCTCCTCGACGCCCGGAACGACACGAGCGAAGTGATCGCACAGCGGATTGGCTTCCGACGCGTCGAGGTGCGAGGCGGCTTGCTGCTCGTGAACGGCACGCCGGTCACCATCCGCGGCGTCGACCGGCACGAGCACGACCCCTATCAAGGGCGCCACGTCCCGGACTCCGTCATGCGCTTGGACGTCGCCCTCATGAAGCAGGCGAACATCAACGCGGTGCGCACCAGCCATTACCCCGACGCCCCCCGCTGGTACGACCTGGCCGACAAGTACGGCATCTACCTCGTGGACGAGGCCAACATTGAATCGCACGGCATGGGCTACCGCCCCGATACGACGCTGGGCAACAACCCCGAGTGGAAAGACGCCCATCTCGACCGGACCCGGCGGATGGTCGAGCGCGACAAGAACCACGCGTCGGTGATCATCTGGTCCCTCGGCAACGAAGCCGGCGACGGCGTGAATTTCGAGGCGACATCGGCCTGGGTGCACCAGCGCGACCCGTCTCGTCCCGTGCAGTACGAGCGGGCCGGTCGCCGCCCGCACGTCGACTTGATCACCCCCATGTACACGCCGGCCCGAAGTCTCGAGGAGTACGCGGCGACCTGGCACGATCGACCGCTCATCATGTGCGAATACGCCCACGGCATGGGTAACAGCGGCGGAGATCTCCAGGACTACTGGGATGTCATCTACGCGCACCCACAGCTCCAGGGCGGGTTTATCTGGGATTGGGTCGATCAGGGCCTCGCGGCCCACACGGCCGACGGCCAGCTCTTCTGGGCGTACGGCGGGGACTATGGGCCACCCGGCACGCCGAGTGACGGGAACTTCGTGATCAACGGCATCGTGCAGCCCGATCGCCGGCCGAACCCGCACTACTTCGAGGTCCGCAAGGTCTATCAACCGGTGCAGACGCGCGCCCTCGATCCCGCAGCCGGTCGCATCCGCGTCGTCAATCGCTACGACTTCCGCGATCTCAGCGGTCTGCGCCTACGATGGACCGTGACGGCGGACGCCGATACGCTGGCCACTGGCACGGCGCCGCCCTTCACCGTGGCGCCGCACGATTCCGTGGAGATGACGCTGGGCGGACAGGGCGGTCTAGGCGGTCCCGGCGGACGAAGCGATGTTCGGGAACGATTGCTGACCGTCGAGTATGTGCTGACGAAAGATGAGCCCTTCCGGCCGGCCGGCACCGTCGTTGCCTGGGATCAATTCGAAATCACCGGACCGTCTGGACCGCCTCGACCGCCCGGACCGCCTCGACCGCCCCTAGCTGTTGCCGACTCCGGCCGCATGGTCACCATCACCGGCACGCGCTTCACCGCCGTCTTCGATCGCGGGTTGGGGACGTGGGCCTCATTGCGATACGACGGCACCGAGCTGTTGCGTACCGGTCCGGAGCCCAACTTCTGGCGCGCGCCGACGGACAACGACTACGGCAACCGCATGCCCCGCCGGCAGCGGGTCTGGCGACTCGCCGGGCCCGATCGCCACGTGGACAGCGTCGGCGTCACCCGAACCGGCACGGACAGGGTGACGCTCGCCGTGGCGCAGACCCTGCCGGCGGGCCGTGCACGCCTGTTCACGAGCTACCAGGTGTTCGGCACCGGCGAGATCGTCGTCCGCAACCGCTTCGTACCGGATGATACGTTGTACCCGAGCCTGCCGCGTCTTGGCATGCGGTTCACCATGCCGGACGGCTTCGATCGTGTCTCCTGGTTCGGACGCGGGCCGCAGGAGAATTACTGGGATCGGAAGACCGGCGCGCGCGTCGGCCTGTACCACGCGACCACCGCGGACCTGTATTTCCCGTACGTGCGCCCACAGGAAAACGGCACCCGCGCGGACGTGCGCTGGATGACGGTGACGAACGCCGACGGGACCGGTCTTCTCGCGGTGGGCATGCCGTTGCTGGAGGCATCCGCCCTTCCTGACCTCCAGGAAGACTTCGACGAGGGCCAAGAGAAGACTGGCCGCCACACGACGGACATCCGGCCGCGGAACCTCACGGAGGTGCGGCTGGATCTGCATCAGATGGGGGTCGGCGGCGACGATTCCTGGGGAGCGCAGCAGCTGCCCCAATACCAACTGCCGCTCCGAGTCTGGGAATGGGCGTTCATGCTGCGACCGATCAGTCGCGCCGACGGGTCGCCGTTTGACTTGGCACGGGCGATAGCCGATAGCCGATAAACGGGAAACATGACCGACGATATCGCAAGCGCCGCAGCGGCCTTTCGCGCGCAGTTCGGTAGTCCCGGGCCGACGTTCGTGGTGCGGGCGCCGGGACGCGTGAACCTGATCGGCGAGCACATCGACTACAACGGCCTCTCGGTGCTACCGATGGCGATTCCACGCGCCGTGAGGGCGCTCGTGCGGCCTCGCGCGGACGGCACCGTGTGCGTCGCGAGCCGGGCGACCGGGTTCGGCGTGCGGACGTTCGCCCTTGCGACCGACATTCCCCCGTACCCCATGGGCGATTGGGGGAACTACGTAAAGGCGGCGGCCCAGGCCCTCGAGCGCGAGCACGGACCGCTCACCGGAATAGACGTGCTCGTGGATTCGACCGTGCCCGTGGCCGCGGGCCTCAGCTCCTCGTCGGCCCTGGTGATTGCCGTCGCCCTGGCGCTGCTTGCGGCCAACGACCTGACGGTCGATCCGCTCGCGCTGGCCGAGCGGATGGCCGCGGCAGAGCGCTACACCGGAACGCAGGGCGGAGGGATGGATCAGGCCATTTGCGTCGGCGCCCAGGCCGGCCATGCGAGCCGAGTCGACTTTCATCCGCTTCGACTCACCGCGATTCCGGTGCCGCCGGATTGGCGGTTCGTCGTCGCCCATTCCCTCGAACAGGCCGAGAAGTCGGGGCCGGCGCAGGAGACCTACAACCGGCGAACCGTCGAGTGCCGGGTTGCGTTCGAGGCGGTCGTCGCCCGGCTTGGCCAACCGTATCCGGGGTATCGGGAGCTGCTACAGGCGCACATGCCGGACGAGTTGCTCGCGACGGCCGACGCCGTGTTGCAGGATCCGGTGCGTCGGCGCTTCCGGCACGTGGTCACGGAAGCGGACCGCGTTCGCCGCGCCGAGTCGGCCTTGCGGACGGCCGACCTCGCCGGACTCGGCCGCCTGCTGACGGAGTCGCACCGGAGTCTGCGAGAGGACTACGAGGTCAGCGCCCTAGCGCTCGACGAGTTGGTAGACCTTGCCTCGGAGGCCGGGGCCGCGGGAGCGCGGCTCACGGGTGCCGGCATGGGCGGGTGTATCGTCGCGCTCTGCACCGCGTCGAGGTCGGCCAACCTCGTTACGGCGCTACGGACGCGCTTCTATGCCCCACGGAACACCACCGATGGCCTCGGGGACCATCTGTTCGTGGCCGAGCCGTCGGCCGGGGCGCGGGTGGAGCCCGTGTAAGCTCCACGTCCTGGTGGACCGTCACCGAAGTTCCCATGACAGATCGCCGTCAGGGTTCCGGCGTTGAAACGCCGGCTCGGCGCCTGCGGCGACGAGTGCCGAAGCACTCCAGGGACCGAGCGCCGCGGCCTGACGGTAGGCGGCGATCGCTTCGGCGTGGTTGAAGCCGTAGGTCAGCCGGAGTCCCTGACCGAAGTGCCGTTGCGCAAGCGGCACCGACGTCGAGATCTCGTGGTGCAGCGTACCGAGGTTGTCGTACAGCGGTACGGCCCGGCTGCTCTGGGCGACCGCGGGGGTGGCGACCACGATCACCACCACCGCGACAAGCAGCGTCGTGCGAAGCATGGGGACTCTCCCGAGAGTCCTACTCGAACTTGACCCGCGGAAGCACGCGGAACAACCCGACGGCCGCCACCGCGGCGCCAACCCCACAGGCCACCGCGGGCAGGGGACGACCGTACAGGCCGAATCCGGTCGCGAAGAGCGCGCCGTAGACGGCGACGCACCCGAGGAACCAGCACGCGAACGCCGCACCCATCCCCTCGTCCCCATCGTCCCGGGTCTTCACCGCCTTCCGCCAACCCCGGCGGAAGGGCCGAATGTGGTCGTAGAAGGCCTGGAGAGTACTGCGCTCAGTCGGCTGGGTCACGAGCGTCACCATCACCCACCCCACCGTCGTGATCGCGACGGCCAGGACGAGCGCCAGGGACGGGTGCAACGGCGTGAAACCGAACCACGCCGGCCCGAACGTGAAGAAGAGCGCGACCACGAACGAGATCACCATCGCGGAAATCTCGCTCCACGCGTTCACGCGCCACCAGAACCAGCGTAGCAGGAACACCGAGCCCGTTCCCGCTCCGATCTGGAGCATGATGTTGAAGGTCTTGAACGCGCTCTCGAGCCACAGGGAAACGGCCGCCGAGAGCGCGATCAGCACGACCGTGGTCAGGCGGGCAATCGCGACGTAGTGCCGACCGTCGCGATTGGGCGCGAGGAAGCGACGGTAGCAGTCGTCCACCACGTACGAGGCACCCCAATTGAGATGCGTGCTGATCGTGGACATGTACGCCGCCGCGAGGGAGGCGACCACCAGGCCGAGCAACCCGTGCGGCACGAACACCAGCATCGCCGGGTACGCGAGGTCGTTCCGGATGATGCTCGGATCCAGATTGGGGAAGCGCGAGGCGATGCTCGCGAGATCCGGATAGACGATCAGCGACGCGAGCGCGACGATGATCCACGGCCACGGCCTGAGCGCGTAGTGGGCAGTGTTGAACCAGAGGGTCGCCTTCATGGCGTGCCGTTCGTCGCGCGCGGCGAGCATGCGTTGCGCGATGTACCCTCCACCACCAGGCTCGGCCCCCGGATACCAGGTGGACCACCACTGGACGGCGATCGGGATCACGAACACCGGCAACACGGTGCGCCAATCGGTGAAGTCCGGCAGGAACGCGAGCTTGTCACTCACCGCCGGGTTGGCCAACAAACCGGAGAGCCCATGCACGGCCGGATGGGCAAGCGCGTAGTAGGCGGCGGAGAGTGCCCCGATCATGGCGATCGCGAACAGCAGGAAATCGGTCACCACCACGCCCCAGAGTCCGGACGTCGCGGAGTAGATCACCGTCACCGACGCCGCCACGACCACGGTCGTGTACTTGTCCACCCCGAGGAGCACGCCGCTGATCTTGATGGCGGCAAGGGTCACGCTCGCCATGATCATCACGTTGAAGAACACGCCCAGGTAGACGGCCCGGAAGCCGCGCAGGAACGCGGCGGGCTTGCCCGCGTAGCGCAGCTCGTAGAAGCCCATGTCCGTGAGCACGCCGGAGCGCCGCCAGAGCCGGGCGTAGAAGAAGACCGTGCACATGCCGGTGATGAGGAACGCCCACCATACCCAGTTCTGGCTCACGCCGCCGGAGCGCACGAGATCGGTCACCAGGTTCGGCGTGTCGGTGGAAAAGGTGGTCGCCACCATCGACGTTCCCAACAACCACCACGGCAGCGAGCGGCCGGAAAGGAAGTACTCCTGGAGCCCGCTCCCCGCGCGTCGCGTGAACATGAGCCCCACGCCAAGGGTGACCAGTCCATATGCGAGCACCACGAGCCAGTCGAGCGTCGCCAGTTGCATGTCAGGGTTGCTCCGCTTGTGCGAGGCCGGCCGACAGGGCGGCGGGATACTGTCCGGCCGCCACCAGCGCGCGCAGTCGCGTGGCCACGGCATCACGATCATCGGGGAACGTCACGCCCATCCAGGTATCTCCGCCCGCCAGCACCTGGAACCGTCCCCGCCCGGCGGCAGCAAGGTCGCCCGCCACCGCGCTCAACAAGAACTCGGCACGCAGATCTCCGCCCGTCCGCTCGAGGAACCCGGCAAAGGCCTCGTGGAGGAGCGGGAAGATGGCCGGGGTGAACCCCCACAGGTTCATCGACGTCACGTCGTCGGGTGTCAACCGAACGGCGGCGCCATTCACCGTGCGACCGGTCAGGCCGCCCGGACGATCCTGGATGTCGAGGACCTCGACCAGGCCGCGCAACATCCCATCCGCCCGCACTTCACAGACTCCGCGCGACACGCCGCCGTGTGGTGACAGGGTATCGGCAAGACGGTACCCCACGAGCGCGTGCGCATCGCTGCCGGCGCGCAGATGGGCGGCGAGCGCCTGGTACGCCGCGGCCCCGTAGAAGTCGTCGGCATTGGCGACGGCGACCGGACCGGCGACCGCGCGCTCGGCGGCGAGCGCCGCGTGCGCCGTGCCCCACGGCTTCGTCCGCCCCTCGGGCACGGCGGCCCCGGCGGGAACCTGCGACAACTCCTGGTACACCAAGTCGATCCGCCGGTCACCCCACCGACGCGCGCAGTGCCCGCGGACCATCTGCTCGATTTCCGGCCGCACCACGAGCACGACGCGCTCGAATCCGGCGCGCCACGCGTCAAACACCCCATAGTCCAGCAGCGCCTCACCCGAAGGACCGACCGGCTCGAGCTGCTTGAGCCGCCCGTAGCGAGTGGAGAGTCCCGCGGCGAGAATGACGAGCGTAAGAGCCATTGGAGAATGCAGAATGCAGAGTGCAGAATGTGATGGTGACGGTTGACAACCTGGCGGTGCACATGCCACCGCTCACAGGGCACAACTGACGGCTAACGGATCTACCGCCCGCGAAACCCAATGGCAAGCGGCGGGCTGGCGGGGCTACGAGAAGGAGCTTTCCTTTCGGGTGCTCTGTGCGAGGTGCCAATGACACGTCGATCCGTTCTGGTGCTCGTCTCCCTCTGCCTGTGCCCGCTCATGCCACCAGTTGCCGATGGCCAAGCTCCTAAGCCCGTGATCCAGACACCGAACGAGCGCGACATCCCCAGACCCGCCCCGGGGGAAACGTCGCTCGCGGGCTCGTACCGGCCCGACATCAGCCGGTTTCTCAATGTCCGGACGGCGTCCGCGCCGTCTCCATCACCGGACGGGCGCCAGGTTGCCTTCCGAACCCAGATCAGCGGCACGCCCCAGCTCTGGGTCGTTGACGGGGCTGGGGGTTGGCCGCATCAGCTCACGTTCGGCGAGTCGGTCACGTTCCACGCGTGGTCGCCCGCCGGTGACTGGATCCTCTACGGATCCGACCGGGGCGGCAACGAGCGTGAGGGGTTCTATCTCATCACCCCCGACGGGACCCGGGAGCGGGAGTTGCTCGCGCCCGCCGAGGCCTTTCGCCAGTTCGGCGCCTTCACGCGCGACGGCTCGCGCATCGCGTACGCGACCACCGAGCGGAACGGGGTGGACTTCGACATCCACGTCCTGGAGGTCGCGACCGGCGCGGACCGCGAGGTGTTCCGTGGGCGCATGGGCCTCTATGCGGCATCCTTCAGCCCGGACGGGCGCCGGGTGCTCCTCTCCGAGGCCCGAGGCGAGGACGCCAACGATCTGTTCCTGCTGGACGTCGCCAGCGGCGCGCTCGACACGCTGTTCGCGCCACCCGATCGCGCCAGTTACGGCCCGTTCGCCTGGACGCCGGATGGGAGCGGGTTCTACCTCGCCACCAATCAAGACCGCGAATACGCCGCGCTCGCCTTCTACGACGTGGCCGGGCGCCGCCTGCGGATCGTCGAGGCGCCCGACCGGGACGTCGAAGACGTGGCACTCTCCCCCGACGGAACGAGGCTCGTTTGGACGACGAATGACGGCGGGTACTCCGGACTGCACGCCCGCAACCTGTCCACGGGTGCACCGATCACGGCGCCCGATCTTCCCCGCGGCATCTACGGCGTGACCTGGGCCGACAACGCGCCCGTCGCGGCCATTCACGTCACCGGCCCGCAGGTCCCGGGCGATATCTGGATGTGGGACGCGGCGGCGGGGACGATGCATCGCGCCACGTGGTCCGACGCCGCCGGCCTGGATCTCGATCGGCTGGTCGTGCCCGATCACCACAGCTTCTCCGCGCGGGACGGCGTGACCCTGCACGGCTTGTTGTACCTGCCGCCCGGCTTGCCGCCGGGAACCACGCCACCGGTCCTCCTCGCCGTCCACGGCGGTCCGACGGCGCAAGCCCGTCCCGATTTCGACGCGGTCACGCAGTACCTGCTCACCCGCGGGATCGCCGTGTTCGACCTCAACTACCGCGGCTCGACCGGATACGGGAAGGGGTTCGCACGGTTGAACGACCGGCGTCTCCGCGCAACGGAGTACTTCGACATGGAGGACGCGGTGCGCTGGCTCGGCGCGCAAGGCCTCGTGAACGCCGACCGGGCGGCGGTGATGGGCGGCTCGTACGGAGGCTACCTCACGATGGCCGCGATGACTCGACTGCCGGCGGTGTTCCGGAGCGGCGTGGCGTTCGTCGGGGTCGCCAACTGGGTCACGGCGTTGGAGGGCGCGTCACCCCAGCTCAAGGCGAGCGACCGGATCGAGTATGGGGACATCCACGACCCGGCCGACCGGCAGTTCTTCACGGAGATCTCACCGCTCACGCACGTCCAGGATGTGCACGCACCGGTCATGGTGCTCCACGGCGCCAACGACCCGCGCGATCCGGTGACGGAGTCGGATCAGTTCGTCCGGGGCATCCGGGAGCACGGCGGCGAAGTCGAGTACCTCCGGTTCCCCGATGAGGGCCACGGCATTCGCAAGCTCGCGAACCGGATCATCGCGTATCGAAGGATCGCGGCGTTTCTTGAACGAACGCTGGAGGTAGGGGCAGCTCCCTGAAGTCGTGAAACGTGAAGCGTGAAACGAGGGACCCCGTTTCACGTTTCACGTCTCACGTTTCACGCTGGTTCAGCGCGTCGCCGGCTTCCTTGGCATCATCGCGTCTCGCATCGCGAGGTCATACACCGTCGCCGCCACGACCACTGCCGCCTGTTCGAGGTCGTCGATCTGGAGATGGTCGTAGACGTCCAGGAACGTGTGGTGCGTCTGCGAGCTGTACGCGATCGGATCCTGAATGAAATTGAACCCCGGAATCCCGGCCGCGTCGAACGACAGGTGATCGGTGCCGCCCGTGTTCCCGTGCCGGACCGCCACCACGCCGAGATCCCGGAACGGCCAGAGGAGCTGCTCGAAGACGGGAATCGCGGCTTCGTTCGACTGATCCCAGATGCCGCGGATCTTGCCCGTGCCGTTGTCGACATTCAGGTAGGCCGAGATCTTGGCGTGCATCTCGGGATGGTGCTGCACCCAGTTGCGCGACCCGAGCAGCCCCTGCTCTTCCCCGCTCCACAGCGCGATCCGCACGGTCCGGCGCGGTTGCAGGC
>CAYWNR010000046.1:0-12758 GCA_964459705.1 uncultured Gemmatimonadaceae bacterium
ACCAACCTCAGTGACGGGTATCCCTGGGGTTTCTGGATCGGGATGGACATCCTCGCGGGGATCGCGCTCGCGTCGGGTGGCTTCGTCATGGCCGGCCTGGTCCACCTGTTCGGCGGCCACCGATTCCACCCGCTGGCGCGCCCGGCGATTCTCACCGCCCTGCTCGGCTACCTGCTGTTCATCCTCGCGCTGGCCGTGGACCTCGGGCGCCCATGGAACATCTGGCAAGCGCTCATTCACTGGAACCACGTGTCTCCGATGTTCGAGGTCTCGTGGTGCGTGACGTTCTACACGGTCGTCTTGATGCTGGAATTCGCGCCCACGGTCTTCGAACGGCTGCGGTGGCCCACGATACGGCGGCTCTGGGCGGAAGCCACGCCCTTCCTGATCGTCGCGATGTTGGCGCTGTTCACGTTGGCCATGACCGCGAGCGCGCTGTGGGCCGCGGGGATCGCCGTGGTGCTCCTGGGCTGGGAAGCGCTCATGCGCTCGGGTGTCATGCGTCGCGACCGTCAGATGCCGGTGCTCCTCATCATGGCCGGCATCCTGTTCTCGACCATGCACCAGTCCAGCCTCGGCACCCTGTTTCTGATCACCGACAAGCTGGGGCCGCTCTTCTATTCCCCCATTCTGCCGCTCCTGTTCTTCCTCTCGGCCCTGATGGTGGCCCCGGCGATGGTCATCGTCGAGGCGACTCTCTCCGCGCGAGTGCGCCGCCAGACCGTGGAACGGCGGCTCCTGACCGACCTCGGCCGGGCGATGCCGTACCTGATCACGGTCTACCTCCTCGCGCGCATAGGGGACATTCTCGCCCGCGGCCTCGTGCTCGAAGCGTTGCAGGGAACATTCGTCACCGCCTGGTGGTGGCTGGAGACCGCGCTCCTGCTCACGGCGCTGGCCCTGTTCGCCACCCCGGAGCTTGGCCCCCGCGGCCGGGCGCTGCTGCCGGCCTCCGTCGCCATCGTGCTCGCGCTCGTCGTGAACCGCACGGGCGTCGCCATCGTGGGGCTCGACGTGCCCGAATACGCGCGCTATGTGCCCGCGTGGCCGGAGGTCTTCATCACCGTGGGCATTCTCTGCCTCGGGCTGATCGCCTTCCGGCTCGCGGTGGAGTTCCTGCCCGTGTACGAGCTACGGCACACGGCATCGAACGATGTCGTGCCCATCACGAGCCCCACGCACCGCGGTCTCAGGACGGCGCGAACTGCGGAGACGAGCGGTTCCATACCCCTGGAGGTTCCCCATGGCGCCTGATTCTCCCTCGACCCGGCCCGCCGTTCGGGGGCGAGTGGTCGCCACGATGCTCAGCGGCGCGGCGCTGATTCTCCTCGTCTTCGTCTCCCAACTGTTGGTCCGGGTGCAGCGGGATGTCTCGAACCTGCAGGCGCAGCTGGCCACGAAGGAGGATCTCGCCAACCTGGCCGTCCACATCGGGCCGCCGGATCCGGCGATGGCGAAGCTCGAAGGCACGTGCACCGATTGCCACACGAAGGAGGCCTTCCAGCAGGCGCACGGCGTGGACGAAGACACGCACGACCTCGTCCAGCGCATGAGCGAGCTGTCCGGCGCGCACATCGCGCCGGAGGAGATTCTCAATGTCGAGGCGGCGCTGGCGTTCATGAAGTGCGCGCACTGCCACTCCAGCGATCGGCTCAAGGAGCTGGCCATCCTGAGCCCGCGGGAGCGGTGGGACACCATCGTGAAGATGATGAATCAGCCCGGGACGAACATCACGCAGGACGACGCGCAGAAGATCCGGGACTTCTACGGCGACTTCTGGGGCTGGCACGCCAAGTAAGACGCCGAGACGCATAGACGCCCAGACGCGTAGGACCTCCTACCGCCTGGGCGTCTAAGCGTCTAACCGTAGGCGTCTAGGAAGCGGCCTCTCCCTCCACCGGCTTCGTTGCCGACTCGCCGGTCTCCTCCGCGTACCATTGCGGGTGGTGCTCCTTCACCGCCCGCTTGCTGATCTTCCCGGTGAGCCACGTCCAGCTCATCGGGTACTCCTCGGGGTGGAAGATGACGAAGAAGAAGTGCCACACGAGGATGGCGAGCGTCGCCAGCCAGGCCTCGTAGTAGTGGACGGTTTGCGCCGCGGGAATGACCACCGACGGTAACACCTTGGCCGCCGGGACCGGGAACCAGAGGATGAGCCCGGTGAGGATCATGATGATCGTGCCCCAGATGAGCGCCCAGTACTCGGCCTTCTGGGAGTAGTCGTACCGGCCGAACCGGGCCTTGCGGTCACTCCGCCAGGTGTAGTACCGCAGGTTCTGAACGAGCTGGCGGACGTCAGTCCATGACGGGAAGATGGAGCGGAACTCCTTGCGCCCGCGCCGCGTGAGGAACACGTACCACGCGTGGCTCACCCCGACGAGAATGAGCCCGACGGCCGCGACGCGGTGGATGTTGAGGCGCATCGGCTCGGTGAGCCCCACGTCGCCCAGCCACCGGACCCACCAGGCGTCCGGGAATCGCAGCGCGAATCCCGTAATGACGAGCAAGACGAACGTGAGGGTGAGCAAGAGGTGCTGAACGATCTGTATCCGGTCGAACCGCAGCATCACGTCGGCGGACTCTTCCTCCTTACGGCGCTGCATCATGAAGTAGTTCATGATGAGGAGGTTGTGGAGTACCATGCCGCCGAGCAGTCCGATGATGAGGACGATGTAGACGGCACGGATCACACGGTTGACCGGGTTGGCGGTGATCGACGCCTTCTCGTGCGTATAGCTGGCCGCGAACGACGCATCGGCTTGCGGGTGGCACTGCCGGCAGGTGGCGACCACGTGGTTGGCAGAAATGGCCGAGGCCGAATCGACCGCCGGCAGGATGGAGTGCGCGGTGTGGCAGCTCACACACGTCGCCGCCTTGGCATACCCGCGCCGCACCGCCCACCCGTGATAGCTGTCCGTGTACGATCCCACCACCCCGCCCTGCAGATTGTACTTGGCGATGATGACGGGATCATCGTGGCAGCGCCCGCACGTCTGGGTGGCGAGCCGCGCGGCGAACGTCTTCGCGTCCGGATTGCGTGGGGACAGGATGTGATGCTCGCCGTGGCAGTCCGTGCACGTCGGGGCCTCGGTAACGCCCACCGCGAGCGCGCGGCCATGGATGGAGCGATCGTATTGCAGCTCAATGTCCGGATGGCATTGCCCGCAGGTGGCCGCCACGTTCCGCGGATTGATGCGCGACAGGGGATCGGCGGCACCCAGGATCTCATGCACCCCGTGGCAGTCGGCGCACGACGCGGCCACGGCGATGCCCCGCCCCGCCCCTTGCCCATGCACCGACTGGGCGTAGTCGGTGAACGACTGGGGCAGCTTGACGATCTGGTCCGTCAGGAGCCCCGCGGTCCCGTGACACTTCGCGCAGGTTTCCGGAAGGCGGACCTTGTGCGTCGGCGACCGGGGATCCGCGCTGGACAGCACATTGTGGGCACCGTGACAACTGGTGCACGTCGGCGCCCGGGGATTGCCCCGCGCCAGGGCGTAGCCATGGAGGCTCTTCGCGAATTGCGCGCCCACGGCCGCGTGGCACGCATCGCATCCCAGCGGTTTCGCGCCCTCGGGATGCGGGAACCCGGTGATGCCCGGATGGCACGTCGCGCACGCCAGACCGGCTTCGCCGTGGACCGAGCCCGCCAAGGTCTCCTGTAAGACCACCAGGCTCGCGGAATCAGGATTGCCCTTGAAGAACGACGGCTCGCCGTGGCACATGAGACAGTTGGCCGGCTGTTGGGCTCGCACCGGCCCGCCCACCAGCAACCCCACGACGATCACCCCAACCTGCACACTCCACCACCGCATGTCCGCCTCCTGGGTGGATCGGGGCCCGGCTGGCCGCTCGCGCGCGCCGGGATCCCTGAAACCTACCCTCCTCCTCCGCCCCCTGGCGGCGAGGGAACCTTGTGACACAAATCGCACGCGACCGGTGCGTTGTGATCGATTCGATCCACGTGACAGACCGTGCAGACCTTGCGGGACCACTGCGTGATCCCGGCGACCTTGTCGCCGTGACACGCCGTGCAGGCGCCGTGGACCATGGCGCCGGGATGCTTGGCCTTCACGTCCTGCGTGTGACACGCGCGGCAGTCGGCCGTCGCCTGGTGGTGCGACCCGTGGCAGTCGTCACACCGGACCCCCCTCGCGTCCATCGCGGGGGGAGTGTGGCACATGGCGCATGGAAACCCCGCCCCCACATGGGGCGCGTGCGGGAACCGCCCGATCGGGTGCTCGACCGGCGCTGTCGGCACGCCTCCCGGACCCGCATGGCAGCGCGCGCAATTGAGCGGATTCACCGCCCGATGGTGACACCCGTCGCATGCCTGCGCGGACGCCAGCTTGATCTTGCCGTGGTCCGCGAGGGGCGTATGACAGGTCTCGCACTGGAGGTTGGCGCGGAGCAGGTGTGGCTCGTGCCGGAACGCGCGCCCGTCGAACGTCCCGTTCACACGCTCGATGCCCACGTGGCACTGGAGACACGCGTTTTCCGCCAGATCGGGGCCGAGGTCCACGATGCCGAGGTTCGCGGGCAGCCCGCCAGCTGCCACGGCGCGGCGGGCGAGGTCGAGCGCGGAGCGCAGCAGCCGGTCCGCGTACGCAACGTTGTGCGCGCCGCCGCCCACTCGCACCAGATTCAGGTTCTCGCGGGCCAACCCGAGCAAGCTGTCGACCTGCGCGCGCGCCCGGATCGGCGCGGACCCGCGCACGGCTTCCACCCGCCCGAGTGCGGCGGCCACGCGTTCCTCTCGCTCATCGATCGTCCGGAGCCACGCGGGGAGGATATTCGCGTAGCGTACGCCGTGGCAGGCGAGGCACGACTCCTCGCCGGCGGTCTGGACCTGCTCGTGGCCCCGTACGGTGCGGTCGATGCCGTGGCAGCTCCGGCAGGAGACTCGGGCCAGGTACATCGCGCTGGGAAGATCCTCGACCCCATGACCACCCACGCCGGCCAGGAGGCGCTGCTGGGCCTTATGGACCCCCTCATGGCACATCGCGCAGTCGAGCGGCACGCTGTCGGCCCGGAGCGCCACAATCCGGTGCTGAATGACGTCGTGGCACTGCGTGCACTCGATCTTGTGCTCGGTGATGTGCGTCCGGTGCATCAGCGTCGTATTGCCGGCTTGCGCGAAGACCTCGGGTTGGTTGTGACAGTTGTAACACCGCTGGGGATCGACCCGACCCTCCCCGGCGACGACATCGGTGTGGCAGGCCGTGCACGCTACAAGATTGCGCACGTAGCTCGCGTGATCGACCACGACGCCCTGCGGCGTCACGACATTCGGCGGGCTCTTGTGGCAGCCCACGCACCCACCGATGGGATCCCCTGGCTTCCGGCCCTTGAAGTGGCAGAGGAAGCAGGTCTCCTGCGTCACCGCGAGGTGCGAGCCCTGGACGATCTGGGAGTGGCAGCTCGTGCATCGCAGCTGCTTGCCGCGGCGGAGCTCCCCGAGATGCTGCGCGTGGCTGAACTGCACGCCCGCGTAGTCCACGACGGCCGACAATTTGGCCTCGACATGACACCCCGACCGCAGGCAGGCGGCATCCTCGATCTCGGCCCAGGGCTTCGTGCCGTACGTCCCGGTGATGTACTTCACCACCTGGTTCGCCGCCTGGAACTTGCCCATCGCCTCGGCCTTGATGCCGGGCGCGTAGTGGCACTGGATGCAGGGCACGTCGTGGTGACTGGAGTGCTTCCACGACTCGTAGTACGGCACCATGATGTGGCAGTTGTCGCAAAATCCCGGCTGCGCGCTGTATTCGATGAATCCGACCGCTCCGATCGACGCGACGAGGACGAGGAGAATCGACGCCTGGACGAGCAGGCGCACCCACCGTCGGCCGGCGCGGCGCGGCGTCACTCCGGAGGCCTCCCCCGGCCCTCGTGCCGGTCCCGGGCTTCGGCGCGGACGTAGCGGGCGAGCACGAGGACGGCCAACGCCAGGAACCACACCGGCACGAGGAGGAGCTTGTGCTCCCATCGCCCCTCGGCGGCCACATCGGCGGACTCCTCGACGGTCCGGGCGGCCGACGCCACTTTGAGACCAAGATCCTCGAGCGCGTTCATGTCGAGGCTGTGCTGGATTTGGGCCAGCTCACCGAACGACGTCCGCGCGCCTTCGTAGCGGACGAGCGCCTCGGCCGTGGGTCGGCCAGCGCGCTCGAGCCGAGCGATCGCGGCGCCCGCCGCCGCCAGCTCCTCGGTCGCGGCAACGGCCCGCGCCTGCAGCGAATCCGCCACCGCGGCGCCGTGCGTGCCGGCTGGGTGGCAGCGTCCACACGCCGCGGCGATGGCGCCAGGCGCCACGTGTTCCGTCCCGTGATTGCTGTGGCAGGCGATGCAGCCCGACAGCTGGCCGCGCGCAGCGGGCGCCGCGTGGGGACCCCGGTTGAACGCTTCGCGAACCAACTGGTGGCATCGCCCACAGACGTCCGCGACCTGGGAGACCCCGGGCGGCAACGCCGAGTGCGAGCCATGGCAGCCGACACAGGTCGGCGCGGCGAAGTTGCGGTCCTGGAACAACGCCCGCCCGTGCGCGCTCGACGCGTATTGCTCGAACTGGTTCGTCGGGATGCCGTACCGCGCCATCAGCGCCTTGTCCGCGTGACAACGCGCGCAGAGCACGGGGATGTTCGTGGGATGGGTATTGCTGCGCGCATCGGTGGCGCGGCGGATGAGATGCGCCTCATGACAATCCGTGCACGTGGGCGCGTTGGGATCGCCGCGCTCGAGCAACTGTCCGTGGCGGCTCTCTTTGAGCCCCGCGAATTCATCGGAGCGGAGTCCGAACTGGCGCATGCGATTCGGATCGGAGTGACACGACGCACACAGCGTGGCGATTTGCGACTTGGTGGGGCGTCCGAGGAAACGCCGGCTGTGGGCCCCCGCCTCCGTGCGGGCAGCCGGATCCCCCCCGTGGCAGTCGTGGCAGCGAATGCCCCGATCCGCATGCACGCCCGTGAGGAACGCGCGGCGATGATCGATGTGGCACATCACGCAGCTGTAGGACGAGTCCAGCGCGAGGGACGGGGTCTGTGCCGGCGCCGGCCTCACCGCCCCCGCGGCCGCGAGCCACACGACGCCTCCAAGCACGAACGGGAGTCTCACGGTCGTCCCCCTCCCGCGGTCGTCGTATCCGGTGGCACCGGGAGCGGGACACGCTCCGCCCCGCCGAACGGCACCGCCGGGGCTTCCGCGCCCGTGGGCACCGTGAGCTGCGGCCCGTGCGTGCGCAGGCGCGGGCTCGTCACGAGCGCCACCACAAAGGTCCCGACGCACAGGGCGCCGATCACCATTGCCACACGGCGATGGCGCAGGTGCACCTCCGCGGTGCGGTCCAGCAAGGGGAGCAACAAGAGCAGCACCCCCAGTCCGACCATGACCACCGGCGCACCCCACCCGAGCAGGTGTAACAGCGCGCGCCAGAACGGCACCACGACCCACGTCGATGGGAGCAGGTCGGGCGGCGCGGACGGATCGGCGTGCGGTCCGAAATTCCGCGGGAACAGCACCGCGAGCGTGATCACCACCGCGAGCGTGACGGCCGCGGTCGCGAGGATCCGCATGAGTTGGTCCGGATAGAACCGCATACGGCGTTCCGGATACCGCGCGCGATAGACCACCGGTGCCTGCCCGTGCTTGCGCACTAGCGCGAAATGCAGCACCACCAGGCCGAGCAGGAGCCACGGCAGGAGAATCACGTGGAATGCGAACAAGCGGCTCAAGGTTGCGCCGGACACGGCGTCGTCTCCCCGCACCAGCTCCACGACGAGCCGTCCGAGCACCGGGACGCGTCCCACGGCGTCCATGGCCTCGGCCACGGTCCAGTACGACCACTGATCCCACGGCAACAGATAGCCCGAGATGCCAAAGCCGAAGAGGACGGCCAGCAAGAGGAACCCGGCTAGCCAGTTCGTCTCGCGGGGCGCCTTGTACGTAGCCTCGACGTACGACCGCAGCATGTGGACTAACACGACAATCACGACCAGGCTCGCCGCCCACGCGTGGACATCGCGCACGAGCCATCCGAACGGGATACTCGAGACGATGTGCTGCAAGCTCGGATACGCCTCCTGCGCCGACGGCCGATAGTAGAACGCCAGCAGCACGCCGGTCACCACCAGCACCATCAACAAGAAGTAAGCGATGCCGCCGAGGGCGTGCCGCCACCCGGCCTGCGGCGCGAGCCGGTAGCCGAGGGCGCCACGGAATGCGCGATCGATGCGGGCCCGGCGGTCGATGGGCCCGTAGAGCAATCCGAACAGGCGGAGCAGCGCGAGCAGGTTGGCGTCGGTGCTCTCACGCACGTCGTTCCGGATGGCCGCGGACTTCTCCAGAATCCGTTTCGAGGCGTGGCGGAAACCCTTGGCCATACGTCAAGACTCCGTGACGTAGACGACGCCTTCGCGCTCGAAGACGCGATAGCGTTGCAGTGGGGTACGCGTGAGCCCGGTCACGACATTCCCGTCGAGGTCATAGACGATGTAGGTGCACGGTGACTCGATCCGCAGCGCCTCCGCGTCCCACTTGAGGAAGCACCCGTCCGCGCTCGAGGCACCCTGGACCGCGAAGTAGGTGTGGAGGTCGCGCCGGACGACGAGCACCGTTCGCGCCCCCCAGGTCACGACGCGGCTGGTGCCGATGGGGAACTCCTGCGCCCGCGCCACGCGCACCACTGGTTGGATGTCGGGGACCTTCAGGTGGGGCGGCGGCAGGAGGAAGAAGGCCACGACGACCGCGCTGAGGAGCGCACTCACTCCAAGCACCGTGACGAGCAGCGCCAGCGACGTGCGCCGGCGAGGCGTCGCCGGCGACGCGACGGCCGCGCCCAGCGCCACCCCGCACTCCATGCAGTGCTTGGCGCCGTCCACGTTCGTGTGGCCGCAAGCGGGACAGATCACGGCTGCTCGCTCAGCTCAGGCACCGTACGCCTCTCGGTTCGACATTACCAGGGACACCCTACCCCCGCAACGTGGCAGCCGGCCCGCCTCCCGGGGGGAGGGGGCCGGCTGCAGGTGCAACTTCACGAGGTCCTGCGACCGGCAACCGGGCGGCGCGGGCTAGCGCACCACCGTGAGCCCGGCCGGAGGCGCCATCTTGGGCGTCAGATCCAGTCCCGGCGGCGCCGATACTCCGTAGTAGGTCTTCAAGTAGTTGATGGACTCCAGCAGCAAGGCCTCGAGCAGGAACGGGTTGTGCACGCCATCGGCGCTCGACCGGTGCCCGGTGTTGGAGCCGTTCTGGTCGGTGCACGTATCGGCCGGCGTGCAACTCTTCTGGCCCGCCACCTTGAAGCTCCGCCAGTACGGACGATCGTCGGTGGACGCGAGCTGCGCGTTCCAGATGGCTCCCTCCGCGGGGGTCACGTCGGGATCGTTGTCGTACAGGTTGATCTCGTTCAGGTTGCCGTTCCCGATGGCCTGGGCGAGGATCTGTGGGAGCAGCCCGCCGTCCGTCGTCTCCAGCACGGCGTCACCGTCGTCGGCCCACAGCGCATCCGTGAGCGTGTTCATGCGCTGTCGCACCACCTGGAACGCGGTCTTCGCCGCGTCCACGCTGGCGTGACAACCCGAGGTTGCACAAGCGACGAAGCTCCGCTGGGTGATCTCGCAGTCGGCGTCAACTTGCGGGTCGCCCGAGACCGGGTCGATGCACGGAATGGCCTGGAAGGTGTGGCCCACGTAGTTCTTGATGAGCGCGCCATCGGCGTCGTTGATCGCGAAGCCCGCCACGTGGCACGCAGCGCACTGTCGGGGATTCGCGGCGGTGTGCGAGCCCACCACCCGGTCCGTGTACGGCCACGTCGGCGGCAGCCAGCCCACTTCCTCGTCCATCACGATGGATCCCTGCGCCGCATGCGGGCCACGGCGCGACTGGCCGCCGGGCTCGGGCTCGCCTTCACGGGAGTGGCAGCGAGCGCACAGTTGTTCCAGACTCGACTCATCGAGCGGGCGCCGCAGCTGGCCTTCGTTGGTGGCATCGTGCGGATCGTGGCAGACCGCGCAGACGATCGGCTGGTAGTTGTCGTCGGGCGTCGACTCCACGAACTCCGTCATGTCGCCGCCGGTCTGCGTCGGGCGCGGATCGAGCCCGCTCATCGGAACGCGGATGGCCGCACGGCCCTCGTGGCATTGCCTGCACGGATCACGCGAGCCTTCCGCGAGGTAGGCGTCCCCGCCGTAGCCGTGCTTCGACAAGGTCCATTCCTCGAGGAACGGATGGTGCGCTTCCTTGTGGCAGCCGGCGCAGCCGTTACTCCCCACCGTGTCCACCGCGATGGACGCGAGCGGCTTGATCACGTTGCCGGCCAACACGGACTCGAGGTGCGTGAGGCCCGCGCCGTGACAGCTCTCGCACTGCACGTTGTGGTAGGTCGAATCCGGCACGACGTTCCAGCCCCCCGCGTCCACGAGCGCGTTGCCCCGCTCGTTCACCGTGTGGCAGGGACGGCAGGTGTCCGACGCGTGGTCGGAGGCCTCGAGGTCGGGCCACGCGCTGGCGTGCTTGGTCTCGGCCCACGATGCCTGGTAATCCGTATGGCAGTTGCCGCAGGTCGTCTGGTTGTCGGCCACGTTGTAGAGGCCGAGGAACCCGTTCAGGGAATCCGCAGGCTGGTTGAACGCCGGTGTTCCCACTTCGACGATCGTCGTGTCGTATTTCGTGTCGGTACACCCGGTCCCGACGCCGCTAGTCGCGAGTACCGTGACCAGCGGCCACGCGAGACTCACGGCCCAAACCCGACGGAAAATTCGATTCACATCCCACCCCTGGGTAGTAGTACAGCGCGCGCGCTACGCAGATTTACGGACCTTCACGGTGGGAATGTAGGGTGGTTTGATTAAGATGTCATGAAGGAGGACTGAAGTCGCGCGTCTAGATTCAACGCAATGTCCCACAGTCAGTTAGGCCGTCAGGGCCGGACTTGGGGCGCGCCGATTTCGAACGATTGTGAGAATGCGATGAGATGACCGCTTGGATCCCGGTCTAGCCACTCGTCGAGCGTTCCGGTGCGTCGTGCGCCCACGCCACGGCCGACCGGACCGCACGCTCCCACTCCCGGTAGCCAACCACGGCCGCATGCGCGAGCGCGGCCTCGGGTACAAACGGGACGTAGTGGCGCGTCTCGGCGAACTCGCTTGCGTCCGACCAGACACCCGCTGCGAGCCCCGCGAGCCCCGCCGCGCCCAACGCCGTCGATTCGACGACGTCGGGTCGATGGATGGTCACCCCAAGCACCGTGGCCTGAAATGCCATGAGCCAGTCGTTGGCCGCGGCGCCGCCATCGACCTTGAGGGTCTTGAGCGGGACGCCGGTCGCGGCGGTCATGGCATCCACGACATCGCGCGTGGCGTACGCCATGGCCTCCAGGGCCGCGCGCACGAGGTGCGCGCGCGTGGTCCCGCGGGTGAGACCGACGATCGTGCCGCGCGCATCCGGTTCCCAGTACGGCGCTCCGAGCCCCACCAGCGCGGGAACGAACGTCACGCTGCCCGTATCCTCGACCGAACGCGCCAAGCGTTCGGACTCCGCGGCGCGTTCAATGATGCCGAGTCCATCCCGCAACCACTGGATGGCGGCTCCCGCGACGAAGATGGCGCCCTCCACCGCCAGCGCAGGTGCGCCGTCGGCGTCGCACGCCATGGTCGTGAGCACGGCACCGGTGCCCGCCGGGACCCGCTCGCCAACACGCATGAGCAGAAACGCGCCGGTCCCGTACGTGTTCTTGGCCTCGCCCGGGGCGTGACACCCCTGCCCGAACAACGCCGCCTGCTGGTCGCCGGCCATTCCCGCCACGGGAATGCCGGGCCCGAACGGCTCGACGGCCGTTTCGCCCACCACCCCACTGGACGGCACGACGGCCGCCAGGGCCCGCCGCGGAACGCCGAACACGGTGAGCAACTCGTCGTCCCAATCGCGCCGCGCGAGGCTATAGAGCAGGGTCCGGGACGCATTCGTGTGGTCGGTGACGAACGTCGCCCCACCCGTGAGTCGGAACACCAGCCACGTGTCGATCGTGCCAAACACGACCTCGCCCCGCTCTGCCCGTTCGCGGAGACCGGGGATTTCGCGGAGCAGCCACTCGATCTTGGTGCCGGAGAAGTAGGGATCCCACACGAGGCCGGTCCGTCGCGCGAGGTCGTCGGTGCCGTGTTCTGCGCGGAGCTCCCGGCACCGCGCCGCGGTGCGCCGGTCCTGCCACACGAGCGCGCGATGGACCGGAAGCCCGGTGGCGCGCTCCCAGGCGACGACCGTCTCGCGCTGATTCGTGATCCCGATCGCCGCCGGTCGCTCGCGCCCCATGGCGTCGTGGGCCGCGGCGATCGTCGTTTGCCAGATTTCCTCGGGGTCGTGCTCGACCCACCCGGGTTGGGGATAGTGCTGCTGGATCTCGTGGTACCCTCGACCGCGGATGGACCCATCGTCGCCGACGAGCAACGCGGTCGAACCGGTCGTGCCCTGATCAAGGGCGAGCACCGCGGGCATGCCGCTAGCGGGCTTGGGCCGTCATGCGCCGGGGGCGGGGTCCGGGATCACGCGGCCACGAAGCGCGCCAACTCCTCGAGGCTTGGCGAGCGGCGGAACATCGTGAGCAACTCGGACATGGCTTCGACGGGGCTCAGGCGGGCGAGCATGTTCCGCAGGGCGTGCGACAGGGTCAGCATCTCGGGAGTCAGGAGCAATTCTTCGCGGCGGGTGGCGCTGGCGTTCAGGTCGATGGCGGGGAAGATGCGCCGCTCCGACAGCTCGCG
>CAYWNR010000047.1:0-12755 GCA_964459705.1 uncultured Gemmatimonadaceae bacterium
CGTCAGCGCCGATGGTACTATGTCGGAGACGACATGGGAGAGTAGGCCGCCGCCAGCCATCCCTTCGAAGCCCGTTCGCGGTTCCCGCGAGCGGGCTTCGTCATTTCCAATATCGAACAAGAAACGCAGAACGCCGTTGGATCAGCGTTCCGCCGAGTCGGCAACGGGCAGACGAATGGTGAACGTCGTGCCTTCGCCGACCGTGCTTGCGACGCCAATGTGGCCTCGGTGTCGGGTCACGATGCCGTAGGCAATCGCCAGCCCGAGGCCGGTGCCGCGGCCCCCTTCACGCGTCGTGAAGAAGGGATCGAAGATCCGATCGATGGCGTCGGGGGTGATGCCGCACCCGGTGTCCGCGATCCGGATCTCCACCTCCCGTCCTTCGGAACTGGTCACCGTGCTGATCGCGATCGTCCCGCGCTCCTCCATGGCCTGGACCGCGTTCACGAGGATGTTGAGGAACACCTGCTGAAGCTGGGAGCGGTCCCCGGTGACCGCGGGGAGATCGTCGCCCAAGTGCCGGTCGATGCGGACATTGAAGAACGAGGATTGCTGCGCGATCAATGCGAGGGTGTCCTGGAGCACCACGTTGATGTCCAGCCGTTGCATGGTGACTTCGGACTGCCGAGAAAAATCGAGCAGACCCTTCACAATGTCTCGGCAGCGCTCGGTCTGGCGTAGCACCACCTCGAGATTATGCCGGTCCGGATGGTCGGGAGGAAGGTCCTCGAGCGTCAGCGCAGTCAGGGCGAGGATGCCGCCCAACGGGTTGTTGACTTCGTGCGCCACGCCGGCGGCGAGCATGCCGAGCGATGCCAACCGCTCCGCCTGCGCCACGCGCGCCTGCATAGCCGTGACCTGATCGGTCCGTTCGCGGACCTTCTCCTCCAACGTGCGCCCCCAGTCCTCGAGATCGCCCTTCATCTGCCGGAGGCTGGCGAGCATCGTGTTGAACGAGTCCGCGAGCAACCGAAGCTCGCCCGGCGCCCCCGTCCGGACTTCACGATCCAGCCGGCCCGCCGTGATGTTGCGCGTGGCCGCCACCATCTCGCCGATCGGCGACGTGATGTTGCTGATCATGACGTAGGTGACCCCGATGATCAGCAGAAACCCCAGCGTCGCGATCGCGAAGAACGAGACGATGACACGGTCCCGGATCGAGGCATACGCCCGTTCGAGCACACCGACATAGAGGATCCCGACCACACTGCCGCCGAGGTCCTTGATGGGGTCGTACGCGGTGATGTACCAATTGTCCACCACGAACGCGCGGTCGCGCCACGGCAGCCCGCGCTCGAGCACCGCGTCGTGCACCGGCGCAGAGACCTGGCTGCCGACCGCTCGGCTCCCATCAGCCGCGCGCACGGTCGTCGCGATCCGTACCTCCCTCAGGAACACGGTGACCGTGCCGACATCTTCCCGGCGGTACCGCTCACCCTGGTAGAGCAGGGTCCACACGCGGTCCACCAGCTCGAAGCGGCGGTTCAGGAGCCGGCCGGCGTAGAGAACACCCGCCACGTTCCCGGCGCGGTCGCGTACGGGAGCAGCAGCCAGGAGCACCAGGCCGTCGGTCAACACGGTCCGCGCGCTGGGACGGGCGCGCGGCGTCGGGACGACCGGAATCGTGGCCCGCTCCACCAGCTGCGGCGCTTCGCGCCCGAGCTGCGCGGGGTCGAGGATCTCGGTGGCCGCCGCCGGCTGGCCGGCCAACGCGGCGCGAACGACCTGGATGGTGGTGGCGTCGTCCCCGACCGCTCCCGGCCGCGCGACACGGGCGGTGACCCGGCCGCGGGCATCGGTCAACGTAAAGAAGTCGCATTCGGCCTCCGCGGCGGCGGCGGCGAGCCGAGCCAGCACGTCTCGCGGCGGCGCGCGCGCGTCTCCCGCCGTGACGGCCGGGGCCGTCAGCGTCACGCTCTGACGGATTGCGTCGAGCTCGCCCTCGTAGAGTGTGCGAGCCGTGACGAGGTCGTGCTCCGCCGTGCGCTGCGCCTGAGCCATGATCGTGGTGCTGACGATCCAGGAGCCCACGAGCGACGTGATCAGACCGCCCGCACCGAGGATCACCAGGTAGCTCAGGATCAGCCGGACCTTGAGCGACCGGGAACGGAACGGCAGATCAAACCGCACGGCGCGCGTCGAGCACGTGAACGGCGCACGAGATGCACGGGTCGTACGCCCGCACCAGCATCTCGGCGCGCCGACGGATGCGCGCCGCGTCGCGGTCCGAGACCTGCTCGACCGCCCGGCGCAGCCGGTGCTCCACGCTGGCGGCGTTGAGGGCGGTCGGGGTGACGACGTCCGCCTCCTCCACGAGACCACGCTCGTCGTACCGGTAGCTGTGGATGAGCAGGCCCCGCGGCGCCTCGATCGCACCGGTCCCGGTTCCCGCACGGGGGGTGACCGGGACGGGCGCTTCGACGCAGTCCCCCTCCGCCAAGAGGTGTTCGACCAGCTCCAGCGCGCGATCCACATCCACGGCCAGCTCCACCACTTGGGCACGCGTGTTGTCCTGCGGATCGTCCGACTCGCCCGTCAGCCCCAGTCGCTGCGCCACGCGGGCGCCTCCCGCCGGCAGGTGGTCGCCGTTGACGGCGAGACGCGCGATGGCTCCGACCATGAACGGCGTGCCGTTCCAACGGCTATGCTTGGCGTGCGAGTGCGGCACGGTCTGCTCGCGCGTGATGGAGCGATAGGCGGTGACGGGCACGGACACGGTCCGGCCGGAGGACTCGACGAGGATCTCGTGGCCACTGGCGTACCCGTAGAACCCCGTCATCCGCAATGCCGCATACGCGCTCGGACTCCGGCCGATATCCACCGGCGGCAGGCTCGCCATCAGATCCACCGCGGCCGCCACGTCCTCCCGCCCCTGGAGCAGTCCTTCGCGCAACGCGAGCAAGTCGTTCTGCGTGGGCCAGCTGCCGAACCCACCGACCACGGCGGTCACGGGGTGAATGGCCCGCCCGGCCACGACTTCCTGGATGGCGTTCCCGAGCTGCTTCAGCCGCAACGCCAGGTCCACGACCTCACGGTGCTCGGTCGCCAGCGCAATGGCGCTTGGCGCTCCGAAGTAGTCCGGGAGCGCGAGGAGGAAGACGTGCAAGGCATGACTCTCGATGTTCTCTCCGCGCAGCATCAGGTCCCGCAGCCGCTCTGTTCGGGCGCTGGGAACGACGCCGAAGGCCTGCTCGGTGGCGGTCAACGACGCGATCGTGTGGGCCGCGGAGCAGATCGCGCAGATCCGCGACGTGATGGGCGCCACCTCGTCGTACGGACGACCGCGCACGATGCCTTCCAGCAGGCGCGCCCCCTCGATCACGTCGAAATGGACGGACTCGACCCCGCCGTCACCCAACTCGACGCTGACGCCGCCGTGCCCTTCCACACGGGCCAAGTGATCGATCACGATCCGCGTCATGGGGCGACCTCCTCGGCGGCGACGCATGGGAGCGGTCCGAAGATCTCCAACCGGCGCTCGGCCACCTCTCGTGGGATACCGTGCGCCTCGAACGCCGCCAGGGCCGCGGGGATGTTCGCACCCGCCACGGGCCCGCGGCAGCCGAAACACGGCACGCCGCGCGTCGGGCAGCGCGCGGCGCAGCCGCCCTGGGTGACCGGCCCGCAGCACAAGAGCCCCCGCGTGACGAGCAGGCAGCTCGTTTCGCGCATCCGGCATTCGGCACAGACGGGGAGGTCACGACTTGGCGGCGGGTTCCCGTGCAGGAGGTGCGCGACGGCGCTGAGGAACTCCTCCCGCTCGATGGGACAGCCGGTGATCGCGTAGTCGACCGGGACCACCTCCCGCAGCGCACGCGCCGGCAGCGTGTCGAACTGGAGCCCGCCGTTACCGTACACGTCCCGCACCATGGCCTGACGGTCGTACAGCCGGTCCAGTGCGGGGATCCCACCCCACACGGCGCACGTCCCGATCGCCACCAGGCACTTCGCCCGCTCGCGGACGCGGAGCAATGTCTCCTCGTCCCGCCGGCTCAGCACCGCCCCCTCGACGAAGACGAGGTCCAGCGGACACTCGTCGTCCCGGTCCGAGGACGCCATCAAGAAGTCCCGGATGTCGAGTAACCTGACCAAGTCCAGGAGCTTGTCCTCGCAATTCAGCACCACGAGTTGATCGCCGGCGCATCCCGTGAGCCCGACGATTCCCACCGTCGGACGTGCAGCCGTCGTAGCGGTCGTCATGATGGTGTCTCCGCGCTCACACGAGCTCCGGCAGGTTGATGGCGTCCCAATAGGTGAAAATCGGCCCGTGCAGGCAGGTGTACTTGTAACCCACGCTGCAGTGGCCACACATCCCAATACCGCATTTCATGCGGCGTTCCAGCGACATGAGAATCCGGTCCTTCGAGAAGCCGAGGGCGAGCAGGCGCTCCAACGCGAGGCGGAACACGACCGGCGGTCCGCAGACCGCGGCGAACGTCCGGGCCGGGTCCACCTCGACGTGATCGAACAGGGCGGGGAGCAACCCCACGTGCTGCGTCCAGTCGCCCTGCGGGTCGCGATCGACCGTGAGCAGGCAGTTGATGTCCGGCCGGTCCGCCAGCGAGACCAACTCGTCGCGGAACAGCATGTCGGCCGGTGTCCGAGCGCCGTACAACAACGTGATTGCCTGAAACCGCTCGCGCAGGTCGAGCGCGTACCACAGCAAGGAGCGCAACGGCGCCATCCCGAGGCCACCGGCCACCAGTAACAAGTCGTTCCCCGCCAGTCGGTCCACGGGGAATCCGTTCCCGTAGGGCCCGCGTAGCCCCACGACGTCGCTGGACCGCAGCCGGTACAGCGCGTTGGTGACACGCCCCACCCGCCGCACACACAGCTCCAGGACCTGCGGGCGCGTTGGTGACGACGAGATGGAGATCGGGGCCTCGCCGGCGGCCGGTACGCTCAGCATCACGAATTGGCCCGGCGCGTGCCGAAACGTCTCCACCTGGTGCCGGTCGGCGAAGCGCAGCGTAAACAGATGGTTGTTGGGAACCATGCGGTGGACGCGGACGATGTGCGCCAGCGCCGGCTGGTACGGGTTAATGGACCAGTTCGGCCGGAGCGCGGGACCAGGAGCCTCAGCAAGTTGCGGCATGGTCCACCTCCCGAAGCCGCGCGATGACGGCGATGATGTCGATGCCGGCTGGGCATGCCTCGATGCACCGGCCGCATCCGACGCAGCTCGGCCTGCCGTATTGGGCCACGAAACCGCGCTGCTTGTGGTAGAACCGGAACTTGACCCGGCTGGCCCGACTCGCGCGGAAGTTCTCACCACCCGCCACCAGCGCGTGGTCCACGAAGAGACAGGAATCCCACGTGCGTGTGCGCGCGCTGTCGCCACTGCCCAACTCGACCTCGTCGGCGACGTCATAGCAGTAACACGTCGGGCAGACCATGCTGCAGGCACCGCAGCCGAGACACCGCTCTCCCAATTCCTCCCAGAGCCCGCTCTGGTATTCCATCTCGAAGATCTCGGGCAGATCGCGGATTTCGGCTTCGAGCCGGAAGGCGCCGTGCCGGTCCGCCGACCGGCGCTTGTACTCTTCGATGTCATCCGGGGTGACCGCTTGGAACAGGCCCTGCGTCGCGAGAACCATGTCGTCGCCCAACGCCGTGCCGACGAACGTCAGGTAGCGGTCGCCGAGATCCTGGAGAAAGAGGTCGAAGCCCTGGGAGACGAAGTCCGCGCGCATGGAGCGGCAGAAGCAGTGCTCGTCGGGAGTGCAATCGACCCCGATCACGGCGATGTGCCGCCGCCGTGTCGCGAAGTACGGATCGCAATACCGGCCGCCGAAGACCTGATCCAGAATGTTCAGCCCGTAGATATCACAAGCGTGGACACCGAACAGTACGATGCGACGCTCGAGGTCGGCGGTCTCCGGTACCCAGCCCGCGCCGCGGCGGTAGCGGAACAGGCGTTCGCGTGGAGGCAAGAAGTACTTCTTCGGCGGGAGAATCGTGCGCGTGTAGTCGAGCCGGATCTCGGACCAGCGGTTGAGGCGACGAAAGACGAACTGCTCCCCGTGGGCCACCGGACCGTGGAGCTCGCCGAACTGCTGGAGCACCGACCCGAAGAAGTCGAGGTGCTCCTTGGGGAGGATGAGGGTCTTCACGAGCGCTCCTTTCGAGGCGCGGCCTCGTGACGCTTGGCGAGGGCCGACCGGATCCCCGTCAGCAGCGCGTGCGTGTCGATAGGTTTGCGATAGAATGCGTCGTGCGCGAGCCACGCGTCGTGCGGCGGGACGTCGAACTCGGGCGCTGCGTCGTAGACGGCGCTCACGACGAAGATGGGTACCCCCGTGAGCGCCGGCACCCGCCGCAGTTCCTGGACAACGAAAAAGCCTTCCGTTCGCTCACCCATCATCACGTCCACCAGGATCAGATCGGGATGCTCCCGCTGGGCACGGAGCACACCTTCGTGCCCGTCCCGCGCGTGCAGCACCTGGTAACCGCGTTGTCCAAGCAGAGCGTCCAGCGCCTGGACGAAGTCCTGGTCGTCGTCGATGATCAGAATTCGGTCGCCAGCAGTCATGCGGGTTGCTCCTGAGCGGGAACGCCGTCGGTCCTGGCGGCGGGGAGACGGACCACGAACCTCGAGCCCACCCCTTCAGTGCTTTCCACGTCGATCACGCCGCCATGTTCGGAGGCGATGCGTCGGCAGATCGGCAGGCCAAGACCCGTTCCTTCCACCCGCCGCCCGCCGGGTTGGGCCACCCGGAAGAACTCGTCGAACAGCAGCGGAAGCGCGGCCTCGGAGATTCCGATTCCCGTATCGACTACCTCGACGACGATCTCGCCCGGGTGCTGTTCGGCGCGAACGCAGACTCGACCGCCGGGACGGTTGTACTTGATGGCGTTGGCAACGAGGTTGTCGATCAGCACGCCGAGGCAGGTGGGGTCACCCCGTACGATGCATGGCTCCGTCGGCAGGTCCGCTGCGACCGTGATGCCGTCGCGCGTGGCCACGGCTTCATACGTCTCCACGATCGGCGGAATGACCTCGCGGAGATCGACCGGCACCCGCCGCCGCCCGAGACTCCCACCCTCGAGTTGCGCCAGCGTGAGCCAGTCATCGATCAGCCGGCGCAGCTCGTCGGTGCGGATGAGGCACCGGTCCAGCCATTCCCGGCGCTTGGCCTCGGCTTCCGGGGCGTCGCCGAGTTGACGTAGCACGTCTAGGTATTGATGAACGGCGACGAGCGGCGTCTTGAGCTGATGCGAGACGAACGTGACGAAGCGTCGGCGCTGCAGTTCCCGGTCGATTTCGCACTGCTGCGACAGCCGTTGGAGGCGGCGCCGCTCGAAGCCGCGCCCGACGATGAGTCGCAGCTCATCCGGCGCAAACGGCTTCGGAAGAAAGTCGTACGCGCCCGCCTTCATGGCGTCGATCGCGGTGCTGATGGTAGCGTAGCCGGTGATGACGACGATGATGATGCTGGGATCGATCTCATGGAGGCGCGCGATGACGTCCAACCCACTCAGGCCCGGCATCTTGAGGTCCACCACCACGAGCCCCGGCTTCAGCTCGCCAACGGCCTCCAGCCCCCGAGCCCCGTCCTCGAACGTCGCGACGCGATAGCCGACCTTCGCAAGCGTCTGGTCACACGACAACCGCATCGCGTAGTCGTCGTCGATGACGACGACCGATCCGCCCTGCTCCAAACCCTCCGTCATCGCACCCGACTCCTCCCCGCAACCGCGACCAGCGGGTCGTGCAGGTGCTGCGCCTCCGGCGATGGCTACCGGCGAAGCGTCTTACGGACGATCTCCAGGAACTTCTGGATGTCGAGCGGCTTCGTCAGGTAGCGGTCGGGCCGGATCATGTCCACCTCCGGCGCCCTGGGATACAGGTCGTCAGGCGACTCCTGGATCGACGACACCATGATCACGGGCGTCTGGCCGAGCGTGTCGTACTCACCCGAGTGCTTGATCAGCTCGTTGACGCCGTATCCCGCCGTGCTGCTTTCCATCATGACGTCCAGCACCACGAGATCCGGCTCGCACTCGCGCAGTTTCCGCAGGCCCTCCGCACCGGAGCTGGCCTCGACGACCGCGTATCCTTCACGTTCGAGCGTCGCGCGCACGGCCGCCGTGAAATCAGGATCGTCGTCGATGATGAGAACGCTCTTCGTGCCCGAGTGGGCGTTGGTGGCGGGCATGATCGGCTCCTTTCCCCCTAGTGGATAGTCGCCGTCAGCGCCGGCAGGCGGCTCCCGCACACCTCCCGGCACTGATCAGTGTAACACCGGTCGACTGAAGGAAGCTTGAAGCCGCGAAGAAAGTCTGGACGCGAAGATGTCCCACCGTCACGGTCGGAATGTCAGGCTCTGACCCCGCGGCTCCGCGCCTCCGCTTCATCCATCGTTCACCAGCGTTTCACCCCGGCGGGTGCACCATAGGAGGGGCGCTGAGCCGCCATTCGCGCCGGCGAGAAGCGGAATCGCCCCAGGAAGTTGGTGCATGGAACGATGCCTGGCGATCGGGCTGCAGCCACGGTGGTGATCGCGTTGGGAAACCCGCTGATGGGCGACGACGGCGTTGGCCTTACCGCGCTCACCGTCCTGCGCGCTGGCTGGACCTTCGTACCGCCGGTTCGCTTCCTCGATGGCGGATCCTCCGGACTGAACCTGCTGCCAACGCTCGGAGAAGCGGACCATGCGCTGTTGATCGACGCCATCGACATCGGCGCCGCGCCCGGAACGCTCGTGGCGCTGGAACGCCCCGACCTTTCACGATTGGGAGCCACCGCGCGCACGGCCCATCAGATCGGCCTCCGCGAGGTCTTCGCGCTGGCCGAGCTGATGGGCGCGATGCCGGGGACCATGGTCGCTATCGGACTCCAACCCGCCTCCGTAGCGCTGCGTCCGGCCCTCAGCAGGTCGGTCGGCGCCGGGGTCTCCGGGTTAGTGCGCGCCATCATCACGCAACTCAGCCTCTGGGGCCACGACGCCCTCCCCGTGGATGATCGGGCGGAGCGGGTATGCACGAGCTGAGCCTGGCGGTCGAGATCTGCCGGATCGCCGAGCGGGCGGTCGGACCTGGCCGCACGCGTCGGATCCGCGAGGTGACGGTCGAGGTCGGCGATGACGCCGGCGTGGAGCCCTCAAATCTCTCCTTCTGCCTGGAAACGCTGCTCGACGAACCCCCGTTCCACCACGCGCGTCCTCGCCTCGTCCGCGAGACGGGTGACGCGTTGCGCGTGTGCTCTCTGGAGGTCGATGATGACGATCCGGACGATTGAGGTCCGCGAGAAGGTGATGGCGAGGAACGACGAGCTGGCGGCCGAGGTGCGGAAACGGCTGTCCGCGCACCACGTCGGCGCGCTGAATCTCGTGTCGGCTCCTGGCTCCGGGAAGACGCTCCTGCTGGAGCGCACGCTGGAGCGCCTCGGCGACGAGCTGTCCTTGGCCGTGATTGCCGGCGACGTGCAGACGCAGAACGACGCGGACCGACTGGCGCGACACACCGACCGGCTCGTCCAGGCCGTGGTGACGCACGGCGGGTGCCACCTCGACGCGCGCCAGGTGCTCGTGGCGCTGGAAGCCCTCGATCTGCAGGCCACGGATCTCGTCTTCATCGAAAACGTCGGGAACCTCGTGTGCCCCGCGAGCTGGGATCTGGGGGAAACAGCCAAGGTGGTGGTCTTCTCGGTGACCGAGGGAGAGGACAAGCCGCTCAAGTACCCGAAGATGTTCCAGCAGGCACGGTACGCGGTCCTCAACAAGATCGATCTGCTGCCCCACGTCCCGTTCGACCTCGATCTCGCCGTGCACCATGCGCACGCCGTCAATGCCGACCTTCGATTCTTCCTCACGTCGGCGCTGACGGGGGAGGGAATCGAGGAGTGGTGCGACTTCGTGCGGGCGTGTGCGCGCTCGGCGCTGCCGGTATGACCGTGATCGATGCCGCGACCGCGCCGAGCATCGCCGCCTGCCGCGTGCGGGTGACGGGCCGGGTCCAGGGCGTCGGCTTCCGCCCGTTCATCCATCGGCTGGCGACCCGGCACCGGCTCGCGGGCTGGGTCCGTAACCAGTCCGGCGACGTCGAGATCGCGTTGGAAGGACCCGCCGCCGCCATCGAGCGGCTCGTCGCCGATCTCACGGCGGATGCGCCCCCGCTCGCCGTGATCGAGACCGTCGAGCGCCACGCGGTTCCTCCCACGGGTGTGACCGGCTTCGCGATCGCGCGCTCGGTGATCCGGACCGACCGGCGGCAGCAGGTCGCTCCCGACATCGCCTGGTGCCCGACCTGTGAGGCGGAGTTCCGCGATCCCCGGAACCGGCGGTACCGCTACCCGTTCATCACCTGCACCGACTGCGGGCCTCGGTTCACCGTCATCGAGGCAATGCCGTACGACCGAGAGCGGACGAGCATGCGCGCGTTCCAGCAGTGCTCGGCCTGCGCAGTGGAATACAATGACCCGGCCGATCGACGGTATCACTCCGAGACGAACAGTTGCTCGCGGTGCGGCCCGCGCGTATGGCTCGAGCGAGGTCGAGGCGGGGTGATCGCCGAGGGGGACGACGCGATCCGCGCCGCCGGGGAGCGCTTGCGATCCGGCGGCATCGTAGCGGTTCGTGGTTTGGGAGGATTCCATCTCGCCACCGACGCAACCAACGAGGCGGCCGTGCGTCGGCTCCGCAGCCGCAAGCATCGTGAGTCCAAGCCACTCGCCGTCATGGTCCGCTCGCTCGTGGAGGCGACTGAACTGGCGGACGTCGGGCCGAGCGCGGAAGCGCTGCTAGTGTCCCGGGAGCGTCCCATCGTGCTCGTGCCACAGAAGCGCGGTGGGCCGCTGGCCGAAGCCGTCGCGCCGGGCCTGGCGCACGTCGGCATCATGCTGGCGTACACACCGTTGCACGCGCTGCTGCTCGAGGCCGCCGGCGTTCCGCTGGTCATGACCAGCGGCAATCGCAGCGACGAGCCGATCGCGACCGGGAGGGACGAGGCCCGCGAGCGACTCGGCGGAATCGCAGACGCGTTTCTGATGCACGATCGCGAGATCGTCGCGCGCTACGATGACTCGGTCGCCCGTCCCACCGGCCACACGACCATCGTGGTCCGCCGCGCGCGGGGATACGCGCCGATGCCGCTTCGCCTGCCGGCGCCGGCGCCCGTGCCGCTCGTCGCCGTCGGTCCGCATCTCAAGAACACGTTCACGCTGGTCCATGGTGTCGAAGCGTACGTCAGCCAGCACATCGGCGATCTCGACAATCTCGAGACCCTGGAGCACTTCCGGGCGTCCCTCGAACGGTTGCGCGGGCTGTTTCACATCGACCCGGAGGTCGTCGTCCACGATCTGCACCCGGGCTATCTCTCGACCAGGGTGGCCGCGGAGCTTGGACTCCGCGCGATTGGGGTGCAGCACCACGTCGCCCACATCGCCGCGGTGACCGCGGAGCACGGCGTGACCGATCCGGTGATCGGAGTCGCGTTCGATGGGACGGGCTATGGAACGGACGGGCACGCGTGGGGCGCCGAGGTGTTCGTCGCGGACCTGACCGCTGCCCGTCGCGTGGGCCAGCTGCGGTACGCACCCATGCCTGGCGGCGACCTCGCCGCCCGATCCCCGTGGCGCTGCGCGCTGGCATATCGCGCCCTTGCCCCGGCGAACCCGCCGGCGTTCGCGGCGGCGTTCACGACCGTCCCGGAGCGCGAGCGCGCGCTGGCGCAGCGTCAGGTCGACCGTCGCCTCAACAGTCCCCTGGCATCATCGATGGGGCGGTTGTTCGATGCGGCGGCGGCGGTGCTCGGCCTGCGGCGCTACGCACGATACGAAGGTCAGGCGGCCATGGAGCTCGAGGCGCTGGCCGGCGATCAACGGGCCGATCCGCTCCCGTTCCCGGTGAGCGAAGAGGAGGGGCGTCTGATCCTCGAGCCGCTTCCGCTCCTGGTGGCGCTCGACGAGCGCCGCGCGACGGGCGACGACCTCCCTATGCTTGCCGCGCGGTTCCACGAGAGTGTGGCGGCGGCGACCGTCGCCGAGGTCGAGCGCGTCGCCGCCGCCACTGGTGTGGATACGGTTGCGCTCGGTGGGGGCGTGTTCCAGAACGCGCGGTTGCTTCATGCCGTGTGGCGACGGCTGGATGGCGCGCGTCTCCGGGTGCTGTTCCCGCGGATCCTGAGCCCCAACGACGGAGCGATCAGTTTCGGTCAGGCGGCGCTCGGAGCCGCGCGGCTGCGGCAGGAAGTGGGAGCCTGACATGTGCCTCGCGATCCCGGGTCGCCTCCTCGACCGGCGCGACGAGCACGGCCTGGCCATGGGGACCGTGGATTTCGGGGGCGTGCGTCGAGACGTCTGTTTGGCGTACGTGGTGGACGAGGTTCGGCCCGGGGACTACGTCATCGTGCACGTCGGGTTTGCCATCTCGAAGGTCGATGAAGCCGAGGCGCACCGCACGCTCGCGCTCTTGCGCGAGGCCGGTGCGCTGGACGACGTGGAATCGACCGATTCGGTCGGGACGGGCGGCGGCGCGTGAGGTACCTTGCCGAGTACCACGATCCCGCGCTCGGCCGAGCGTTGCTTGCGCGGATTCGCGCGACGGCGACGCGCCGCTGGGTTTTGATGGAGATCTGTGGCGGGCAGACGCATACGATCGTCCGCGAGGGCATCGATGAGCTGCTCGAGTCCCAAGTGGAGCTGATCCACGGCCCGGGATGCCCCGTCTGCGTCACACCCCTGGAGCAGATCAACCGAGCGCTCCATCTTGCCCGCCGCCCGGAAGTGATCTTCACCTCGTTCGGCGACATGCTCC
>CAYWNR010000048.1:0-12533 GCA_964459705.1 uncultured Gemmatimonadaceae bacterium
ATCGCCGCGATCTCCTGATGACCGTACCCCTCAATCTCCCTGAGCAGGAAGACCGCACGATGCCGTCGCGGTAGGGCGTCGATCGCTCGTCGCAGCGCTCCTCGAAGCTCGCTCGCTGCTCCCGTTGCGCCTGCCGGTAGTGATGCAGCTCCCGGTTCGTCGAGCCTAATTTCCCGCCGCCGGCGCACTCGACGCAGCTGGTTGAGCGATACGGACACGGCGATACGGCGAAGCCACCCCTCCAGGCTCCCCCCCCGCCACTCTGCGAGGTGCTCGAAGGCGCGAATGAACGTGTCCTGGAGGCAGTCCTTCGCGGGCTCCTCATCGCCGACGATGCGAAAGATCAGGCAATACAGGCGCTCGGCGTATCGCACGTAGAGGTTCTTCGCGGCGGCGATGTCACCTGTGACGATCCGTCGCACCAGGTCGGCATCGTCCGATTCCGCTCGCGAGGTGAGGGGCACCGTGACTGAAGGCATCTGCGTGATAGACACCGCTTGGTGCCGCGGTGTTACACACGCGGCGGCGCTGGCCATGGGCACGCTCAAGGCAGCGGCCAAAACCCGAGGCCTGAAGATCCATCGCACATCTAAGCGTTTCCCGAATTGACAGATGGCTCCAGCCCGGCTCTTGGCGTTGGCACCTGAGGCGCGAGCAGGAGCGTGTGTTAAGCGTGCGCTGCGCTCTGCAGCCCGGGTGGGGAACCGGCGGCGTGGACCTAGGGGTAGTAGATGCTCTCCCCTTCGCAACGGAGGCCCCGCATGCTATCGGACCTGACCAGCGACCTTCGAGGGGCCGTGCGCGCGTTGCGCCGGCATCCGTTGTTCAGCACCAGCATCGTCGGTGTCCTCGGGATCGGGATCGGCGCCGCCGCTCTGATCTTCAGCGTGGTGTCCGGCATACTCCTCCGGCCCCTCCCGTTCGCCCGGGCGGACGATGTCGTGATGATCTGGGGCGACATCCCCCAGATTCACCTCGGCTTTCGCGAGATTCCGATCGGCGGCCGGTACTTCACGACCATGCGGACCAACGCGACGGCGTTCACATCCCTCGCGGCCCTGCGCGCGAAACTCTACAACCTGGATCGGAGCGGCGGCCCGGAGCGCGTCGACGGTGCCGAGGTCACGGGTGAGTTCTTCCAGACCATCGGGGTGGCCCCGGCTCTCGGTCGGGGATTTCAGCGGGCCGACGAGACGCCCGGATCGCACGTGGTGGTGGTAAGCTGGACGCTGTGGCAGGAGCGGCTGGGGGGCGATCCGTTGGTCGTGGGATCGCAACTCGTACTCAACGGTGAGCCGTACACGGTCGTCGGGGTGGCCCCTGCGGGGTTTGCCTTCCCCCGGGGGTCCGAGATGCCCGCAAACTTCGAGCTGTCGGCGGCCACCCAGATCTGGGTCGCAATGGCGCCGCCCCGGCGGGGACCGTCGGATCTCATGGTGATCGGGCGCCTCCAGCGCGGCGTCGGGTTGGCCGCCGCCGAGGAAGATCTCTCACGCCTGACGCGGATCCAGGAGGCGCTGATCCCGCAGGGAAAGGGGTGGTTCGGCACGCGCGCCCTCCCCCTGCGCACCCAGATGGTCGGCGAAGCGAAGCCGATCTTGCTCGTGCTATTGGCAGCGGTCGGGCTGCTGCTGGCTATCGCGTGCGCCAACGCCGGGCAACTGCTGCTGGCGCGCCTGGCGGAACGCCGGCGAGAGCTCGCGATCCGCGAGTCCCTGGGCGCGTCGACCACGCGCCTGGTCCGAAGCGCCCTGGTGGAGGCCCTCGCCCTGACGTGCCTCGCCGGCGCGGTCGGTGGCGTGGCGAGCGTCGCCGGCGCCGCATTGGTCCGGGCGTTCGGCCCGGCACAATTGCCGCGTCTTGCCGACGTGACGGTGGACTTGCGGGTCATCGCGGTGCTGGTGGCGATCACGCTCGTGGTCGGGACCGCGATCGGTCTGGCACCCGCGCGCTTGTCCGTCCGCGGGCGGCTCGCCCACGCGCTGCGGGGTGGTGTGCGCGGGTCGAGCGCCGGGGCCCGCGCGGTGGCGGCCCGTCGCAGGCTGATCGTAGTCGAAATCGCCTTGTCCCTGGTGCTTGTCGCCGGCTCGGGCCTCCTCATCAAGAGCGTCCGGAATCAGATCGGCGAGGATCCGGGATTCGCCACCGCCCACGCGGTGACCTTCGAGGTGACATTGCCGCCTGGCCGCTACCCGGAGCATCAGTTTTCCACGTACATGGAGCACCCGCAATCCGTGGCCTTCTTCGCGGCGGTCCTTGACCACTTGCGCGCGCTTCCCGGCGGGCGGGCGGCGGCCATCGGCAAGCCCCTGCCGTTGAGTGGTGCCCAAGAAGCGACCGTGTTCGCGGTCCGGGGCGATGATCCGCGACTCATGGATCCTGCGCATCCACCCGTGGCCGAATACACGGTGGCGAGTCCAGGCCTGTTCTCCGCGCTCGGAACGACACTCGCAGCCGGCCGCGATTTCGCGGAGTCGGATCGGGAGGATGCGGCGCCGGTGGTGATCATCAACCAAGCGATGGCACAGTGGCTCTGGCCGGGTGCCGATCCGTTGGGCAAGCGGCTGAAGATCGGTGGTCTCGCGTCGCGCGCGCCGTGGATGACAGTGATCGGCGTTGTGGGCGACATGAAGCGCTATTCGCTGACGCAGGTGCCCCGTCCCGAGATGTTCGTCCCGTACACCCAAAAGCCCTATCCGACGTTCGCCACGATGCAGTTCATCGTCCGGATGTCCCCCGAGCCGCTCAGAGCGATCGACGGTATTCGGCGCGCGGTGGCGACCGTGGATCCGACGATCCCCGTCGCGCGCGTGCGCACGCTCGGCGACTTGATGGGTGAAGTGAGCGCGCGCGCGCGCCTTGCGGCAGTGACGATGACGGCGTTCGGCGCCACGGCGCTCTTCCTGGCTGCCCTCGGGGTGTATGGCTTGGTTGCGTACGCGGTGCAGCAGCGACGGCAGGAGTTCGGCGTCCGCCTGGCGCTCGGCGCCACGCGGGGCGGTATCGTGCGGCTCGTGCTCGCGGACGGACTGCGACTTTCAGGAGTCGCGGTGGTGGTTGGCGTGGCTGGCTCCGCGGTCGCGGCCCTCGGGCTGCGCTCGATGTTGTACCGGGTGTCGGCGCTCGATCCCGCCGCACTCGGCACGGCGGTCGCCGTGTTGCTGGTCACGACGACCCTCGCGTGCGCCTGGCCCGCCTTTCGGGCGGCCGGCGTAGACCCGCGCGCCGCGTTGCAGGACTCCTGACGGAAGCAAACGACTGGCTCCAGGCACCGCTGGTTGCCAAGAAGGACTGTCTCGGGCTCGCCGCGGATGCGGGCGGGTGGTTCCAGGCGCTCTGGTCGATGCCCGGAGCCGCGATGGTGAACAGAGAACGGCTGCGCTCACGGTCGCCCGTCCACAAATCCTGGTGGTCGCGCGGATTCCCGGGATCCGTCCCAACTGCTCCGTCACGCCGGCCACCGGCCCTATCGATTGAGAGGATGCCCTGGCTCGAAGCCTCGTGGGCTTCTGCCGCCATGATGCGGAACGGCGCAGTTGCACTCCACGTCGCACGCGGAGACTGGGCCACGCCCGTGCGCGACACCGATACGAGAGTATTGCACCGCGGAAGCGGCCCTCAGTGAGGCGGTTGTCCGAGGACTCGAACGGGCACCCGATAGTACGTCGCGAAGTCCCGGACGAAGAGCACGTACGCACCGCCCGGCGAGAAGAGGAAGAAATTGTCGTACCCGGCGGAGTTCAGTTCGTCGGCCCGCCGGGGAACGCTCCACCCGCTCCCGTCACGGAAGGTGATCCAGATGTCGCTCGGCCCACGACGGCCGTCCACGACCTCTGACACTTCGAGCAGGGCGAACGAGCCCTCGGGACTTTCCTCGAAGTCCCACACGTAGTGCACAGCCGAGTCCGGGAACACCCAGGTCCACGTCGCGACAGATCGCCGGTCTGGAACGGGTGCCTCGAAGTCCGATCCGTTCCAGCGGGTGAGGAGATGGACACGGGTGCGCCAGTCAGGCAGCGTGCTCGTGAAGTGCACGTTCCCGTCGGGTTGATAAACCGGTTTCGCGTCGTAGTTCGCCGGCGTGCTCGCCCGCCCCATGAACCGCGGGCGGCTCCATTTCGTTGGCAGGCGGTCGGCGTACCAGAGATTCGCGTTGACCGCTCGTCCCGAGTCGCCCGGCAGCGGGCGGTAGGAAGTAAACACCATGCGTCCGCCGTCCGGCGAGATCGTGGGATACAGATCCGAGTACTCGCCCGGAAACACGCGCTCCGCATCGGACCACCGGCCGCTGCGCAGGTGGGCGACGAAGATGCGGTAGTCCTCTCGCTCTTCGCCCACTTTCCGAAAGAAGTAGAAGGCCGTACCCGACGGGTCGAACGCTCCCCGATACACGCTCGCGCCCGGCACCGAGACGACGCCCGGCGCGAAGATCTCCAGGTGGCTGGCGATTCGCTGCGTCTGCCCCGCCGCCGATGAGCACGGCGCGGCCGCAAGGACCGGGAGGCAGAGAGCGAGCGTATTCGTTCGCCTGATGGCCATCGCGCTACCTCCATTGGTGTGCCATCCACAGCGGCGCCGGTATCAAGGCCGGGATAGCCCAACGGCTGCAGCTGCGTTTGCGCGCACTAGGTCTCGCGCGCCAAGGAGCGACCGATCCACTCCGTCCACCGCCGCATCTTCGCGGCGTAGGCTTCTTGCGTCATCCCTGAGATCTCCTGATTGCCGCCTACCGAGAGGCCCACATACGAGTACGCGGTTAGGACCTCCGCTTCTTGATCCGCCAGGGAGTCACAGCGCACCACGATGTGAGCGACGTAGCGCCCCGGCTCCACGCGGTGGTACTCGACTCGGTGTTGTTCACGGTCCAGGGCGGTGATGATCCACACCGCCTCACCCCGCTCTTCCCGCGTGCGGAAGAGTTGACCCCGCTCCCACGTGATCGCGCCGGGATATAGGAATTCGGGATTCCAATCAGGGACCCAGAGCTTCTCCGCCTGCGGAGAGAACAGCCGGAATGCGTCGTCCACGCCGAGCGGCAACACGAGCCTGCCGTGGAAACTGCAGACTCGAGGGGTGAACACGCTCACGGATTCACGTCCGGGCGGCTCGCTTCAGATGACTGGGTCATAGACGTGCATCCGGCATCCAGTTCGAAACCAACTCGGGCATCATAGCGTGGTCCGGAAGCGAGGCGTGGGCCATCGGTATGACGAAAGAAGGGGCCATCCCCCTGATAGGGGGGGATATGCGCCACTTCTTCCCGGGAGCTCTTGACTTTGTCACCGGCGAATCCCAGCCTCTTCCGACCATGGACTTCCGTTCGGCCCTCCAGGATGAGTTCCAGCGGCGCCGGCGCCAAAACCCGCGTTATTCCCTGCGGGCCTTCGCGCACGCCCTGGGCACCCATCACCGTACGCTCTCGCAAATACTGCGTGGCCGGCGGCGGCTCACCATGCGCACCATCCGCCGGATGGGCTCGCGACTGCTGCCGCCGTCGCAGGTCGCGGAGGCCTGTATCGCGGAGAACTGCTCGGCGATCCTCTGCCTGGTGCGCCAACACCGATTTCGCCCCGACGCTCGATGGATCGCCGTGATGGCCGGAATTCCGCTGAACAGCGTGAGCATCGCCCTCCACCGGCTGCTCCATGAGGGTCGCCTGTCCATGCGCTCGACCGCCTCGTGGGTTCCGGGACGTCCCTGATGTCGCGTCCCGTCGTACGCTGGCAAATCGTCTCGCCCGATCCCAACGCCACGGTGCGGTTCTACCGCCGGTTGTTCCAGTGGGAGACCGATCGGGCAAACGCCCTGGGTTACCGCGAGGTTCCCGCCGCGGAGGGAGGCATGGCGGGTGGTGTGTGGCCTGGCCCGGAACAGTCCCAGCCGTTCGTCCAGCTTTTCGTGTCGGTGCCCGACTTGGGGCAACATGTGAGCCGTGCGACGGAGCTGGGCGCCAAGGTACTAGTGCCGCCATCCGTCCTGCCCGACGGAGATACCATGGCCGTGCTGCTCGATCCCCTGCGGATGCCGTTCGGCATCTGCACGTTGAGGGACCGATGAGGCAATGCACCTTCCGCGCGGCGTGGATGGGGTGCGTCGCGAGCGGCGCCTGCCGGCGCGGAGACTCAGTCGATGGAGGACGCGCGCGCGCCAGGGGACGGCGGTAAGACGAACCCCTTGGGCTCATTGCTCGTTCGCCTACTCCGCGCCGTGGGCGCGGGCCTGACGGCCGCGGTCGCCGTCGCCATCACGTTCGCGATCATCGACCTCTACCTCACGGGCCACAGCATCGCCGTCCCCCTCGTGCGGGGGCGGCCACTTCATACGTGGTTGGGCGACGTGCTCGTCGTCGTGGTACCGTTGGGCGTGGCGGCGTTCGTCTTCTGGAGTGAGGGGCCCAAGCCGCCCTGAGCGGCGAGCCTCCGTCGGCCGTGCCCCCGGGCTTAGGGACGCTCGAACACCGCCACCGCGCCGGGATAGTCAACGGTGACCCGAAAGTACCCGAGCGCGTTTCCACCGAGCGCCCCGACGATCACTTTGTCCATCCATCGGGACATACCCTGTTCGAACACGCCCGGGGCCCGACGCTCGAACCACACCGGCCCCACCGACTGCCCGGCGACAGTCACCGTAGGCACCTCGATGAGATCCGCACCGAAGCTCGTCGCGTGCGGGATCACTCGCCATCCGGCGTGGGACGCGCGCCATCGATCGAAAACCTCCCCTGAAATGAAGCTGCCCGCCCGACGCGCGGGTCGGCGGTCATGGAGCAGCGAGTGCGCGCTGTCGGAGAGCACGGTTGTCGCCCCCGTGTCGAAGAGCAAATCCAGGGTGTCGCCCGCGATGGTGACGGTGATCCGCGGGAAATAGGTGGTCCGATGGCCGGTGGAGTCCGTCTGAAAGCCCAGGGCGACCCGCTGCCACGGGGCCGCCCGCGGAAGGTCGCCGGCACGGCGGAGTTCGAGCTTCCCCGCCAAGTAATCGAGCGTCCAGACACGGTGCGCAAACCACAGCCGCCCGAGGAAGCCCGCGTCCCCGGAGTCTAGCAGCGACGCCAGTTGCGCGCCGAACGGCACCACCCGTAGGCGCCCGTCGAAACGGATCGCCGGAGTCGCCCGGAGCGGGGATGGCGGCATCGCCGCTCCACGCTGGCCACATCGACGACGCTCACGCTGTCGCTTCCCTGCCCGATCCGCATCACCGGGAGCCGCAAGCGAGTCGCCACCGGCGCGAACAGCATGTTGGCGCCGCCTCCGGTGTCGGTATAGAACTCGAGCGTGTCACCGCCGACGGTGACGGGACGGACGTAGATCCGCTGCTCGCGGAACACGGCGGGGAGCGTGACCACGGCACCACCACGCGGAACGGTCTGCGCCGCTACTGTCGCCGCAGCAGAGGCGGCCACCGCGCCAAGCGACACCGTCACGACCAGAAGATGCGCTCGCCTCACGACGCGCATAGGGCGGGAATCCGTGCCATCAAGACACCATCGGCACCGTGGAAGACTTGGGCAAGGGCCATTGCTCCGCGGGGGCGCCGAGCCAAATCCGCGAGCCGGCCGCGCCTTCCAAAAGGACGGCGCTACTTCCCCACGGTCGCCATCACTCAGTGGGGGGAGGACGCTTGGCCCCGATGAGACGGCGGGCGCGTATGCGTCTCGCAAAACCGATCGCAACGGCGGCCACGATGGTGTAGACGATCGCATTGATCGCGAGGATTACCGCGAGGTTCCCTAACGTCAGGAGTGGCACCCAGTCCGAGGCTTCGGGGCGCGCCGCGACATGGAGCGACAGGGTGACGGCAACCCCTGGCCACAACAGCGTCTGGAGCGGCTCCTCGACCGTCGGGAACATCCTCGCCAGCAGCAAGAGGAGTCCTGAGCACGCAAGACCGACGGCGCCCGCACCGAGGGCGAGCGAACCCACCCGTGTGCCGCTGCTTGAACGTTCTCCCGTCACGCGCGGACGCGCATCGCGCGGTGCGGGAAATGTGTCATGGGACACGCTCCCACTGCGTGGCACTACCCGACTGCTCCCAGGTGAACCCCGTGACCACGCGACCGGCCGCGCGGAGACGCAGCCGGGCGTCGTCCGATCGCGCCAGCAGCGTCGAATCGCCAACCGGCGTCAGGTAGGTTGCCCCGTAGGGCCATTGCGACGCGGGCACCTGGAAGAAGAGGTCGGCACCGCGGGAAACCAGTGACATGGTGTTGCCCGCGCTGTCGCGGTAGTGGCCGACGGCCGCAGCAGCGAGCTCCCGGGTGAGCGGCGCCGGTTGATAGAATGGCGCCCCCTCAGCCGGCCGCCCGAGGGCAATCGCAGCGACGTCGTCCGGCAAGTGAAAGAACGCCACACCGGACTGCACCGAGTTCACGAAGACGACGTACAGGTTCTCCCGCTCGAACCACACCATTCCCGCGAGATATCCCGGCACGTTGCCGATCTGTTCGAACGTCTTCATGCCGAGTCGCCGGTTGCTGCTCCAGCCGAACGGGTGTGCCCGCGCAGGGACAATCGTGCCGTCGACGGCAGCCCTCATCCATTGATAGAGGTCCGTGACCGTTGCGCTCAGCGAGCCGCTGCCGACGTCGTGGGAGAACTCGATCCTCGGGGCGGGCACCGCGAATCGCGGGCCTGGGCCGACCAGGAAGCCCGGCGCCAGTCGGCCCGCCGCCGCGGCCGCCGCTGCGGCCTCGGTTTGCCGCATTCCAAGGGGCCGGAACAGTGTGGAATCGAGAAAGTCGTGGTACGGCGTTCCGCCGGCCTGTTCAATGACCGAGGCAAGAACCATGTAACCCGAGTTGCTGTACGAACTCCGGCTGCCCGGGGCAAACCCGAGCGGACGCGCGGCAAGGCGCCTTATGCTCTGGTCCAGCGTCATGGGCTCGGCAAGCCGGCGAACGAAATCGGGAAAGGTCGATTCGTTCTGCAGTCCGGACCTGTGGGTGAGCAGCATCCGAATGGTAATCTCATTTCCCTGCGGCAGGCCGGAGACATAGCGGGAAACGGGATCGTCGAGCGAAAGCTTTCCAGCGCGATCGAGGAGAAGTATCGCGGCGGCCGTGAAGGTCTTGGTCAGCGACGCAATTGCGAAGCGCTCGTCGCGACCGGCGGGGCGGTCCCCGGGCAGGGCATAGCGACCGTGAAAGACAACCGAGTCACCCCGGGCGACGAGCACTTCGCCGCGCAGGTCACCCTGACGTGCGAGGCGCGAGAGGTACGCATCGAGTCGCTGGGCCACCTGGGATTGCCCTGCCACCCGAGGGCCAGCCAGCGGCTCGGCGCGCGCGCGACTTTGGCTGGACGCCGGGGTTCCAGCCCCCGCGAGGATCGCGGCAAGTGCCAACGTGCGCCACGCGCCAGCGCCCGCCCCAGGTTTCCGGCCCGGCAGTGCCGCAGGTTTGGTCGCGCGAGATCGTTGCAGCTCAGTCATGTCGGACCTTCCTGAATGGATTACAGCCCCGTGCCGGGGACACCCATGTCGGCGAGAATCAGCCATCGCCCGTCCGCCTGGCGGCGCCACACGGTCACGTAGCGGCCGCCGATGGTACGGGCCGGGCTTCCGGCAGGTGTGTAGGAGTACGACCACTTGCCCGTTTCGTACGCCAGGTCGTCCATCACCCAGAGATCGACCGTTTCCAGAGTGACCCGGACCGGGCCCGATCGCTTCACGAAGTCACGAACCTCGGCCACAACGGCGTCGCGGCCGCGTGACATGGCACCGTTTGCACTCAGCCGGGCGCCGCCAGGATCGTAGACCCGAGCGAGTGCCTCGGGGTCCGGCTTGGCGAATGCCGCGACATACGCGGCATTGCCGGAGTCGATTGCCGCCCGAACCTGCGCTCGCATGGGTGACTGGGCCTGCAGGGCTGTGGGCAGGAGCGCGGCGACGGCCGCGAGGCGGTGCCGTTTCATGATGAGCTCCGTATCACGGTGTATTTCTGGCGCAGCATTCGGAACATTGGCCTGAAGAAGTGTCCGGTACTGATGCGATGGTGACGACCAGCGGCTGCCGCGGGACCGACCGTTGCGACGGCAAGGCGGGCGGGCGCGGTCGCGTTGCGATGGTCACCGCGACCGCGAACATGGTGGCGTAAGCTTCACGTCGCGCTTCACGGGTGGGGCGGCCGTGCTCGGGAGCGGCTGCGACAGGATCCAGGAAAGTGCCGAGTCGCGCCCGCTCTTGAAGTCCGACCACGTCGGCGGTGCGGCGTGATCGGGCGGTACACCCGGTACATCCTGAGGCCACAGGTCGTATCGACAGATGGCGACCGTGCCCTCGAATCCGCTGGCGGGAAGGCGGAAGAATCCGGCCTCACTGTACGAATTCGGGCGAGCCCCGGTGGGCTCGCCGACGAGGATCGCACCCGCCGCCCGCACGAGGTCGACGGTATTCACCATGGCCGCGGAGAATGTCTGCCGCCCGATCAGCACGTACAGCCCTCCCGGCCGCAGGAAGCGTTCGCGGGTCTTCAGTTCGGCCAGCAGATACTGGCGGCCGCGCGTGAAGTCTCCGCCGCGATTCCAGCGCAGGTCGAACACGATGCGCTTCACCTTCGCGGCATCCATGGCCGCGAACATCGCGCGCACTGAGTCGCGGAAGTCCTCACGCGGCGCGGCAAGGAGGTAGTTGTTCCACGCCACATACCCGGTCTCGGTGCCCGGAACGACGGCCCAGGCGAACGCCGGGCGGCGCATGGCGGGCGTGCGGGAGAGCGGCGGCGGGGCGCCGGCGTCCACCCAGTCGACACCGGCTCCCGGTGGCGTGACGCCCACGCCGACGCGGCGCGTCTGCCCGTCGTCGAACGCGACGCGGAGCGTGACGCCCTCGGGAGAACGCGCGACGTGGAGCCCATGCAGCACGGGTGCGACGGCCAGCAGCTCACCGCCCAGGGAGCGCACGAGCCCTTCGGTCTCACCGAGGGGCACCAGCGTGCGTACTCGCGCCCAGACGGTATCGGCGGGGACGTCGTCGAAGGCGACGACGCGGCCTCCCAAGGCCGGCGCCGCCGAGCGTCCTGCCCGGGTGACCCGGAGGGCTCCGTCGAGCCATTCGATCTGATATGGGTAATGGGGAGCCGATACCCCGAGGCTCAACCGGGTATGCCCGTCGCCGATCTGTGCCGCGACATGGAGCAAGCCGACTTTGATCTCGTCCGCGCCGAGCGTGGCGATGCGGCCGTCGAGCGCGGCGACCTCGCGATCGAACTCGGCGCGCGGTACGCGGTGGAAGGCGTCCGGGTGACGCGTCGTGATCTGCTCAACAAGAAAGCGCAGGTCCCGGCGCCACGCATCGGCGTCCATTGCCGTCGCGGGGGACTGCGCGCGGCAAGCCCCGGCGAGGAGGGCAATGGCAGTCACGGGAACCACGAGGGCGCGAACGCGCACGGAGATCTCCTCGAGAGTGTGGCGACGTGATGCCGCCAGCCGGTCCGGAGGGATCATCCGCCGGCCATCGTCATTGTATTAGTCAATAAAATGCGATATACTCAATAATGCAACGTACTCATTCCAGCGGCCGTCGCGCTTCGACGCGTTCGACGGTCACGATGCCGCGCCAGATCGCCGCACTCGCCGCGCCGGTGCGACAGGCCGTGGTGGATGCGATATCCGCCAGTGGGCCTTGTAGCGTGGCGGAGGTCGCCACGCAGCTCGGCCGGCCGGCGAACGGCCTGTATCATCACGTTCGCGCGCTGGTCGCGGCGGGCCTGCTCGTCGAGCGCGACACCCCGGCCGCGCAAGCGGGACGTCCGGCCACGCGGTACGACGTGCCAAGACGACCGCTGCGGATTCGCTACACACCGGAGGACGCGGCGACGCGTCGCCCAATGCGCAAGGTCGTCGGCGCCATGACGCGGCTCGCCGCGCGCGAGTTCACCGCCGGCTATCGCGTCGGCGTGCGCGTGTCGGGCCCGCGCCGTGAACTGTGGGCCGCTCGCGCGGAGGCCTGGTTGACCGACAAGGACCTCGAACGCGCCAACGCGATGATGGCGCGCCTGGTGCAACTGTTCGCGAACGCGCGGCGCCCACCGAGCCGCGGCGCCCGGCTGCGCTCGCTTGTGCTCGTCCTGGCCCCCGCGGGCGATGGCGACGCCCCGTGACCGTGCGAGTGATCCATGTGCGTCGACGCACTGACGCAGGCACCCTCGCCACACCGACTCGCCGGGTCCGTCCCTCAGCGAAAACGGCCGGCCCCCTGATGCGTATTCGCGTCGTTGCCTGACTGTACGCTGGCAAATGCCGCACGTTGTCGCCCACGATTCTCTGGCGCCGGCCGGAGTTGGTCGAATCATTTGGACTCGCCGTCGCGAGGTCCATCGGCGTCGCATTAGCCACCACGATCCTCCTCGGCCTCGTGCTCCGCGCTTACCTCGGGGTCACATCCGGGTGAACCCACGCGTGTGACGCTCCCAACCAGAGGTGCGACTCCATACCGTCCCGAACACTCTTACCGCGTCGAGGGACGTGCACAGACCCGGGGGCACGCTGTCCCCCTGCCTACACGTACGGCCGGGTAATGGTTTCGGGGAGCGCCAA
>CAYWNR010000049.1:0-12415 GCA_964459705.1 uncultured Gemmatimonadaceae bacterium
GCATTCATCACGTCTTCGCGCGCACGATCAAAGATCTCATCTGCCGGTATCAAACCATGCTCGGCCGCCAGGTGACCCGTATCGCCGGATGGGACACACATGGTCTCCCGGTCGAGATCGAGGTCGAGAAGGCGCTCGGCATCTCCGGCAAGCCGGACATCGAGCGCCTCGGGGTGGCGGAGTTCAACCGGCGGTGCCGGGAGAGCGTGTTCCGCTACAAAGAAGACTGGGAGCAGCTCTCGGCGCGGATTGGATACTGGTTGGAGTACGATCGGGCCTACGTCACGTATACCAACCCCTACGTCGAAACGGTCTGGTGGCTCCTCAAGCGCCTCTACGATCGGGACCGACTGTTCGAAGGGCACAAGGTCCTGCCGTACTGCCCGCGCTGCGGAACGGCGTTGTCCAGTCACGAGCTGGCACTGGGGTATGCTACGCACCGCAGTCCGTCCATCTACGTGCTGTTCCGGCTGCGTGAGGCTTCGCCCGACGGCCGGCCGCGCCATCTCCTGGTCTGGACGACGACGCCGTGGACGTTGCCGTCGAACGTGGCGGTGGCCGTCCACCCCGAGCTCCGCTACGTGGAGCTCGAGATCGACGGGACGCTGGTGATCGTCGAGCGGGGAATTGCGGAGTCGAAAGCGATCCCGGGGGGAACGCACGGGAAACCGCTGGGCGCGTTCGCCGTCCTTGGGGACTACGCGGGGAGTGCGCTCGTTGGATGGGAATACGAGCCCCTGCTCGACGCGGTGGCGATCGAGGGCTCGGCGTTCCGTGTGGTGGCGGGGGACTTCGTGACCAGCGAGGAGGGAACCGGGTTGGTGCATCTCGCGCCCGCCTTCGGCGCGGATGACTACGCGGTGGGGCAGCGTGAGGGTCTCCCGTTCGTGAATCCCGTGGACGCGGGTGGTCGCTTTCAGGGAACCGCGTGGGGCGCCATCAACGGACTGACCGTGTTCGACGCGAACCCCGTGATCGCGGAACGACTGGGCGCCGAGGGGAAACGGTTCGGGCGCTACGAGCCGGAAGGCTACGAGCATACCTATCCATTTTGCTGGCGCTGCGACTCTCCCCTCATCTACTACGCGCGGCGCTCCTGGTTCGTCCGCACGACCGCGTACCGGGATCGGATGCTGGAGCTCAACGGCCAGATTCAGTGGCATCCGCCCGAGGTCGGGACGGGCCGGTTCGGCGAGTGGCTCGAGAACAACATCGATTGGGCGCTCTCACGGGATCGGTTCTGGGGCACGCCGTTGCCGGTGTGGCGGTGCGAGCAAGCGGATGACCACGTGGTGGTGCTCGGGTCGTTCGCGGAGCTAGCGGAACGAATGGGGCAGGCGCTCCCGGCCGACTTCGACCCGCACAAGCCCTTCGTGGACACCATGACGTTCCCGTGCCCGACGTGTGGTGGGGTGATGCGGCGCCTGCCGGAAGTCATCGACGCGTGGTTCGATTCCGGGGCGATGCCGTACGGCCAGTGGCACTATCCGTTCGAGCACGAGGCGGAATTCGCGCAGCACTTCCCGGCCGATTTCATCTGCGAGGGGTTGGACCAGACGCGCGGCTGGTTCTACTCGCTGCTCGCGATCGCCGCGGGAGCGTTCGATGACCTGGCCTACCGAAACGTGATCGTGAACGGGCTGGTGCTCGACGCCGACGGGCGCAAGATGTCCAAGCGGATCGGGAACGTCGTCGATCCGTGGCAGGCGATTCAGCAGTTTGGGGCCGACACGCTGCGGCTGTACCTGCTGGCGTCCAGCCAGGTGGGGTTGCCGAAGCGGTTCGACGCGGCGGCCATCTCCGAGACCGCCGGGGGCTCGCTGAATCGGTTGCGGCACACCTACGGCTTCTTCGCGCTTTACGCCGAGGACTGGACACCCGCCAACGCTCCCGCGCGCGACGAGCGGCCGCTCGTGGATCGTTGGTTGCTGGACCGGGTCGACCGCCTGGTCCGCGACGTGCGCGCCGCCTGGGAGGGATACGATGTCACGGCGGGCGTGCGCGCGCTGCTCGAGTTCTGCGATCAGGACTTGTCGAACTGGTATGTGCGGGTGAACCGCGGACGGTTCTGGGCCCCGGACGCGCGTGCGGAGCCCGCCGCGTTAGCCACGCTCTACGAGTCGTTGGTCGCGGTCACTCGGCTGCTCGCGCCGGCGGCGCCGTTTGTCACCGACGCCATCCACCGCCGTCTCACCGGCGCGTCGGTCCATCTGGCGGCGATGCCGGCGCTCTCGGACGAGGAGCGTGACGCGGACCTCCCCGGCGCGATGGACGCGGTGCGACGCCTCGCGACCCTGGCCCGCGCCGCCCGCGACGAGGCCGGGCTCCGCGTGCGGCAGCCACTGGCGCGCATGCAGGTGAGCGTCCCCGCCGCCGTTCGGGGGGCGCGATTCGACGAGTTGCTGACCATTCTGGTGACCGAAGTCAACGTGCGTGAGGTGGCCCCGGTGGCGGATACCGCCCTCGTGCGGCTGCGGGGGAAACCCAACTTCCGGGCGCTGGGACGGGTGTACGGCAAGGAGACGCCACGGGCGGCGGCCGTGGCCGGCGAGCTGGGCGCGGAGGACCTGCGGGCGCTTGAAGAGGGGCGCGAGGTGAGCGTCAGCGCGGGCGGAGCGGCGTTTCGGTTTCGTCCCGAGGATGTGGTGGTCGAGCGTGACGTCGTGACGGACTGGCTGGTGCAGAGCGACGGGCCCTACGTGGTGGCGTTGGATCCAACGGTGACCGACGACCTGCGTCAGGAGGGACTCGCCCGGGAGGTCGTGAACCGGGTCCAGCGCTTTCGGAAAGAGGCTGGGTACGAATACACCACCCGTGTTAGCTTAAGTGTCTCAGGTGACCCCGAGGTTGAGGCCGCTGCGGCGGCGCACCAGGCGTTCATTGCCGGCGAAACGCTTGCTCGTCGGATCGAGATCGGCGTGGCCCTGCCCGAGGCCGATCTTCGGGAAACGACGGAGATTGATGGCCGATCGGTCGTGATCGCGCTGCGGCGACACCCGATGGCCGACCCAGCGTGAGCGCCGGGCTCCCCGGCGGGAAGGAACGATGAACAAGAAGCAACTACAGCACCTGGAAAAGCGGCTCCTCGAGGAACGCGCGCGTGTGATGAAGGAGCTCGGCATCTACGAGAAGTCCTTTGCCGGTACGCTGCAATCGAGCGACGGGGACCTCTCGTCCTATTCGTTCCACATGGCGGATCAGGGAACGGACGCGATGGAGCGGGAGAAAGAGTTCCTCTTTGCCTCCAAGGAAGGGCGCTACCTCTGGCATGTGAACGAAGCGTTGCGCCGGCTCTACGCGGCGCCCGAGGCGTTCGGAAAGTGCCACGAATGTGGTGAGCCCATCGCGTTCGAACGGCTCGACGCGCTGCCGCACGCGCGGTTGTGCATCAAGTGCAAGGCCAAGGAAGAAGATGACGACAAACGGCGCTAAACAGCCGCTCTTCTGGGGGGTGTTGGGAAGCGTCGTCATCGTTGACTTCGCGACGAAACTCCTGGCCGTGGCGCACTTGGGCCGTGCCCCCCTGTACCTGGTCGGCCAGTGGCTGAGTTTCCGTCTCGTGTATAACCGGGGAGCCGCGTTTGGGATTCATGTGGGCGGTTACTCGCGCATCGTGTTTACCCTCCTGGCGCTGGTGGCGCTCGTCGTGCTGGGGGCGATGGTGCGCCAGACCCGGCCGGGGCAGGGGGCACGCCTCCTCGCGCTCGCGCTGGTGTGCGGTGGCGCCGTTGGGAATCTGGTCGACCGTCTGCGCAGCGCCCGCGGGGTCGTGGATTTCATCGATGTGTGGATTGGGTCGTTTCACTGGCCCACCTTCAACGTTGCCGACATGGCGGTGAGCTGTGGCGCCATCGCGCTCGCGCTCGTCCTCTGGTCCGAGGGCAAGGATGGTCAGCCGGCCGCCTCCCGCGCCGACGCGACCGAACTCTCCCCCTGACACGTCGGGCACCGCCGCCGCCGTCGTGACCTTCTCGGTCGCGGCGGACGCGACGGAGCGGCTCGATCGTTTTCTCGCCGATCAACTTGCGCTGTCACGCACGGTTGCCGCGCGCCTCGTTGCCGCGGGTGCGGTGTTGATCAATGGGACTCCCGATAGAGCCAGTCGCTTGCTGAAGCGTGGGGACGTGGTCGTCGCGTCGCTCCCGGCGCCCGAGGGGGCTCGACATGACGTGGTCCCCTGGCACGTCGCGCTCGCGGTCGTCTTCGAGGACGAGGATCTCCTGGTGGTGGACAAGCCGGCCGGGATGGTCGTGCACCCCGCACCGGGGCACTGGGACGAGACGCTCGTCAACGCGCTGGTTGCCCGGGGCATGCGCCTCTCGCCCGGGGAGGGTGGCCGACCCGGGATCGTGCACCGCCTCGATCGCGACACCTCGGGACTCATGGTGGTGGCGAAGCACGAGGAGGCGCATCGGCGCCTGGCGCGCGCCGTGAGCCTCCGACGGGTGGAACGGCAGTATGCCACGCTCGTCTGGGGGCACCTGGCGGGGGAGCGGACAATCGACGCGCCCATTGCTCGCCATCCGCGCGACCGCAAGCGCATGGCGGTGTTGGAGGGTGGGCGGGTGGCCCGGAGCGAGGCCGCGCCGGTCGCGCGATTCGCGCTGTGCGACTTGCTGCGGGTGCGCCTCACCACGGGACGCACGCATCAGATTCGCGTGCACCTCGCGTACGTGGGTCATCCGGTGATCGGGGATCCCGTGTACGGCGGTGGGGGGAGCCGGAGGGTGACCGGCGCGCTCCAGGTGGGGGCACGCGCGCTCGAGCGGGAGGCGCCGCGCCAGACCTTGCACGCCGCCCGGCTCGCGTTTGCCCATCCGCGAACCCGGGCGTGGCTGGAGTTTCGGGCGGAGTGGCCGGCGGATTTGCGGGCCGTTTTGGCGGTCGCCGCCGCCGATCCAGGCTTGCTTGCCCACCCCTCACCGCTGGACTATCTTGGCTTCTTTAAATAACATGGGCGACTTTTCGGCGCGCCTGTTGCTCGTCCGCGTGGGTGACGTGGTGGCGGCCGTGGACGCCACGGCCGTGCGGGAGATTCTCGGCCCCCAAGCGGTCACACGAATTCCGGGAGCTCCGCCGGCCGTGCGCGGCATGATCAACGTCCGCGGCGAGCTGGTGACCTTGGTGCAGGGGTCCGTGCTGTTGGGCCGTGCCGACGACGGACCTGGTGACACAGTTGTGTTGATGCGGTGGCGCGAGACCGGCGTCGCGGTCACCGTGCACGAAGTGGTGGATCTGATCTCGGTGCCTGATGCCGAGATCACCAAGCGGGAAGACCTTCCGGGCATCGACCCCGCACTCGTGCGGGCGGTGGGCATGCACAGCGGGCGGGCGTTCCTGGTGCTCGACCTCGACGCCCTTTTCGAACCGCTGCTCGCCGCGTAGCAAAAGGAGGCTCCTTGAGCCATACGGTACTGGTTTGCGACGACGCGATCTTCATGCGGACCATGATCTCCGACATCCTGTCGCAGGCGGGATACGACGTTGTGGGCGAGGCCGAGACCGGCATGGAGGCCGTCGAGAAGTACAAGCAGCTCAAACCCGATCTTGTCACGATGGACATCGTCATGCCGGACCTGGGCGGCATCGAGGCGGTGCGCGAGATCATGAAGTTCGATTCCGCTGCCCGGATCCTGATGTGCAGCGCGATGGGGCAGCAGGCGCTCGTGGTCGAGGCCATCCAGGCCGGAGCGCGCGACTTCGTCGTCAAGCCGTTCCAGCCGTCCCGCGTGCTCGAAGCCGTCCAGCGGGTGCTCGGCTAGTGCCGGTCCAACGCCTCGCGGTGCGTCGGCGGGCGCCCACGACTGGGTGGCTCATGCCGCGGTCGGTGGTCATGCGACGAACCTGGTGGGAACGGCCCTAGCATGGATCTGTCGCAGTACACCGAGCTGTTCCGCACCGAGACTCGCGACCACCTCACCACCCTGAATCGGTTGCTCCTCGAATGGGAGCAGCGGCCCGAGGATGCGGAGCCCGTCGCGGGGATCTTCCGCGCGGTCCACACCATCAAAGGGATGGCCGCCACGATGGGCTACGCGCGCGTGGCGGATCTTGCCCACCGGGCGGAAACGTTACTCGATCTCCTGCGGGCGAGCGGACGGCCGGTGTCCGATGGCGAGGTGGAGTTGCTGTTTCGCGTCACGGATGCGCTGGAAGGGCTGGTCGAGGCGACCGCGGATGGGCGCGACGGCGAGGTGGACGTGACGCCGATCCTGGCCGATCTGGATCAGGCGGCCGGCCAGCGCGAGCCACCCGACCAAGCGGGTCGGGCACGCCGGCGGATTTCCTTCGTGGCCATGCCGGCCGGCGCGGGCCGCCGGGTCGAGGTGCAGCTCCGGACCGATTGCATCCTCCCCGGCGCGCGTGCGGCGCTCGTGCTGAAGCGGATGGAAGCACTGGGTGCGGTGCTGGCGGTGGAGCCGGCGCCAGCCGCGCTTGCCGGCGAGGGGTTCAACGGCCGGTTCGCGTTTCGGCTCGACACGTCGGCCGACCCGTCGCGGATCGAGGCCGAAGCGCGCGCGGCCGGTGACGTCGACACCGTCCGGATCGATGCCGAGGGCCCGGCCGCGCCCGGCGAGCGCGAAGCCTCGCGCACACGCCACATCCGCGTCGATCTGCGTCGCCTCGACATCCTGATGAATGTGATCGGGGAGTTGGTCGCGGCGCGCGGACGCCTCGAGCACTTGAGTGTGGCGCGGGCCGACGAGGAGCTCGCCGACAGCGTGGCGGCCATCTCCGCGCTGACCCGGCGCCTCCAGTCGGAGATTCTCCAGGCCCGCATGACGCCCGTGTGGCAGGTCTTCGATCGTTTTCCGCGCATCGTCCGCGATTTGAGCCGGCAGCTCGGGAAGCGCGTCGTGTTTGACGTGGAAGGGAAGGAGATCGAGCTGGACCGCGCGATTCTCGACGAGATCGGCGATCCGCTCGTCCACCTGATCCGGAACGCCATTGACCACGGCATCGAGGCGCCGGAGGCGCGGGCCGCCGCCGGTAAGCCGTCCGAGGGACGCGTGACGCTCGCCGCCCTGCGGGAGCGGGAAACCGTGGTCATCATTGTCTCGGACGACGGTCGCGGGATCGATCGTGCGCGCCTCCTGGTGGAGGCGCGGAAGCGCGGGATCGTGGACGACAGCACGAACGACCTCCCCGACGATCAGATCCTCCGGGTGCTCGGGCGGTCGGGCTTCAGTACCGCGGGACGCGTGTCCCAGGTCTCCGGGCGCGGGGTTGGGGTGGACGTGGTGCTCACGCGCCTCCGCGAGCTCGGGGGCTCGGTGGAGGTCCGGAGCGTCGCGGGGGAGGGGACCACGTTCACCCTGCGGCTGCCGCCCACGCTCGCGATCGTTCGCGCGCTGTTGGCGCGCGTCGGCGCCGAGCGCTACGCGCTCCCGCTCACGCACGTGACGGAGACGGTCGAGCTCGACGAGGCGCGTGTGACGCGGTTCGAAGGGCGGGAAGCGATGCTGCTCCGAGAAGAGGTGCTGCCACTCGTGCACCTCCGCGACGTGCTTGCCGTCGACCAACCGGCGGCACCCACGCGGCGACCGGTCGTCGTGCTGCAGGTGGGTGACCGGCGGACCGGCCTCGTCATCGATCGCATGGAGGGGCAGCAGGAAATCGTCGTCAAGGCGTTCGTTCCGCCCCGTGGCTCGCTCCCGGTGTTCAGTGGGGCAACGGTGCTCGGCGACGGTGAACCGGTCCTGATCCTCGATGCCGGCGGCCTCGTGTAAGCGGGCACGACCTGGGAGAGCGCTAATGGACGAAGTGCGAGATCTCAAAGAGCTGCAGCTCGACGCGCTGAAAGAGGTCGCGAATATCGGCGCGGGCCATGCCGCGACGGCGCTCTCGCAGCTCACGGACCGGCGTATCATGATCAGCGTGCCGGAGATCGCGATTACGCGTTTGGAGGATGTGCCGGAGAGCTTCGGTGATCCGGAAGCGGTCGTCGCCGCCGTCTTGATGCACGTCCTGGGGGACCTGACCGGGCGGACGTTGCTGCTCCTGCCGGAGGCAAACGCCCGGTTGCTGTGCGACCTCCTGTTGCGTCGGCCGGCCGGAACCACGGCGTCGTTGGGCGCGCTCGAGGAGTCCAGCCTCAAGGAGGCTGGCAACATCCTCGCCGGTGCCTATCTCAACGCGCTCTCGGAGTTCATGGGCATGATGCTCCTGCCGTCGGTGCCGAGCCTGGTCGTGGATCTCTCCGGGGCCGTGCTCACGACCGCGTTTCTCAACTTTGGACAGGATCGGGACTTCGTCTTCTGCGTGGAGACCGATTTTCACTTCTCGGAAGCCAACCGCGTCTTGAAGGGGCATTTCCTGTTGCTGCCGGACCTCGCGTCGCTCCGGGCCATCTTCGAGGCGATCCGACTCACGTGATGGCATGACGACCGCCGGGCCCTCGCCGCGCGAGCGCGAAGTCCTCCGCTCCCTTTCCCGACGCATCGATCCTTCGGATCCGGGCGCGCACAACAACATCGGCGTGCTCTACTACCAGAAGGGACTCGTGGACGAGGCCGTGGCGGCCTTCGAGCGGGCGTTGGAGCTGGATCCGAAGATGCAGGTTGCGCAGCGGAACCTGGAGATCACCCACGGGCAGAGCGGGTTCTACGACCGCCGCGTGACGCAACTGCAGGAGCACCTGCGGAGCGCGCCGGAAGATCGGGAGGCGCGCTGGGAGCTGGCTCGCGCGTACGTGTCACTCGGGCAACTGGACCCGGCCCTCGAGGAGTTTCGCGCACTGCTTGCGGCGGCGCCCAACGACGTGGGCATCGTCGTGCAACTCGGGCTGGTCGAGAAGCAGCGAGGCGCGCTGGATGCTGCGACGGACTGGTTTACGCGGGCCCTCGCGCTCGATCCCGACAGCAGCGTGCTGCTGTTCTACCTCGGGGAAACGCTGTACAACCGGGGCTTGAGCGTCGAGGCCGTCCATGCCCTGGAGCGTGCGGTGACGCTCAATCCCGACAATGCGGATGCCCATCACCTGCTGGCCTTCGTCTACGGGGATCTTGGCCGCCACGACGAAGCACGCGACGCGGCCGCCCGAGCGCGGCGGCTCAACCCGGTGGTCGCGCGCGCCCAGGCCAACCTGTCGCTGGAACGGTACGGCGCCGGCGGACGACGGAGTTTCGGTGTGGTTGTTCGGCCGGAGCTGGTGCCGGACATTGCCGCCGGCAAGGCCTTGGCGCATTACAACCTCGGTCTCGCCTTCCGTCAACAGGGCTACTACACGGATGCGCTGCGCGAATACCGCCTCGGGCTCGAGAACGGCGAGGACCGCGCCCTCACGCGACAAGCCATCGCGGAAGTACACATTCTGCGACGCGATTTTGCCGGCGCGCTGGAGTTGTACGATGAGCTGACGGGGGAACACCCCGACTCCCCCAAACTGTGGAACGAGCTCGGGGTGGTGCTGCACCAGCTGGGCCGCTCCGATGACGCGCTCGGCGCCTTTGGACGGGCGCTGGCGCTGGACCCGCAGTATGCGCTTGCCCGGAACAACCTCGCCGTGACCCTGGCGCATGGCGGGAAGCCGGAGGATGCCATCAACGCTCTCCGCGAAGCCGTGAACGGCATCGTGGATCTTCCCGTGCCGCGATTGAATCTGGGCCTCCTGCTGGCGCGTCTTGGGAGGCACGAGTTGGCGCTCCGGGCGTATCGTGCCGTGCTCGATACCTACCCCACGTCCGCGCCGGCCTGGAACGGGATTGGGCTCGTGCTGAACGAGCTCGGGCGCGGGGAGGAAGCACGCAATGCCTTTGCGCGGGCCGTCGAGAGTGATCCGGATTCGGCCGAAGCCCATTACAATCTGAGCTTCGCGCTGTCAGCCCTCGGCGATCACGATGGTGCGCTCCGCGCGGTCACGCGAGCGCAAACGCTCGATCCCTACTACGTACCGCAGAAGCTCCGCATGACGATCGACCTCCAGTACGAGGATCCGACGATCGCGGTCGTTCCGGAGATCTCGGCGGATGTGCGATTGGAGGATGCGCCGGGTGCCCTGCAACTCGATCCGGCCTTGTTGCAGCAGATCCTCCGCGAGTTGCATCGCCCGGTGCCACCGACGCCTCGGCCCGGTGCCGGCGATCCCCTCGCGCTCGCGCGGGACTACCTGTCGAAGGGTCTCCTCGAGCTGGCGCTCGCCGAATGTGCGCGGGCGCTGGCCCGTGGGGCGGACCAAACGGACGCGCATGTGGTGAGCGGGGAGGTCTTCCTGCGGCGCGGCCTGGCCGGGGAGGCCTTGGAACGCTTCCGGAACGCCCGGGTCTTTGCTCCCGAACGCACGGACGTGAAGATGGGCGAGCTCCGGGCGTTGCTCGCGCTCGATCGGGCGGGGGAGGCGGTTGGAGATGCACGCGTGCTGGCCGTGGAACACCCGGAGGATCCCGAGGTGCAGCTCGTGGTAGCCGACGTGTTCCGGGCGGTGGGGGACCCCGCCGCGGCGCTCGAAGCGGCGCAGCGGGCACGGACGCGAGCGCCGGACCGGGCCGACGTGCGGAAGCTGGAGGGTGACATCGCGCTCGGGACTGGCGACCTCGAAGCGGCCTTCCTGGCCTACACGGCCGCACTCCAGATCGACAGCCGAATGGTGACCGCGCACGCGGCGCTCGGCGGCGTGCATGAGCGGCGGGGCGATCCCGCCGCGGCGGAGGCGTCCTATCGCTCGGCGCTCGAACGGCTGCCGACCTACACCGCAGCGGCGGTGTCGTTGGCGCGCCTCCTCTGTCAGACAGGACGCCCTCGCGAAGCGGTGCGCATGCTGGCCGACGTGCTCCTCGCGAACCCCACCGATCTCGAGGCGCTGTTTGCCCTGGGACGCGCCTTGATCGAAGACGGACGCCTCGACGAGGCGCTGCGCGCGTTCGACCGGCTGCTCGCGTTCGATCCGGCCAGTCTCGCGGCGTGTTTCTTCCGCGGTGTCGCGCTGGCACGGCTGCGCCGATACCCAGAGGCCGTGGCGGCCTGGGAACAGGTCGTCGCGATCGAGCCGAACAGTGCACTGGCACAGAAGGCGCGCAGGCATATGCGCACGGCCCACGATCTCGAGCACATCTTCGGCACGGGAGAGGCCTGACGTGCCCATCGAAGGTCCGCTGAAGGAGCTCGGCCTCCACGACGTGTTCCAGCTCCTGGACCTCGGGCGCAAGACGGGGATCCTACGGGTCACCTCGCCACTCCGGCGGAATCAGGGTACGGTGTACTTCGACCGGGGCGCCATCGTCGCGGCGGAGATCCGGTCGAATCCGCACCCACTCGGCCAGTTGCTCGTGCATGCCGGCCGCGTGACGGAGACCGAATTGGCACGGGCTCGGGATCTCCAGCAGCAGGGTGACCCCCGGCGGTTGGGCGACATCCTGGTGGCCAACCACGACATCACGCAACGCGAGCTCGAGCGACAGGTGCGACTCCAGATCGAGGAGGTCGTGTTCGAGGTCATCGGCTGGCGAGAGGGCTACTTCTCGTTTGCCGAAGGGCCGTTGAGTGACCTGCGGACCGATGCCGAGGTCCGGATTCCGACGGAAGCCGTCCTCATGGAGGGCGCCCGACGCATCGACGAATGGTCGCGGATCGAAGGGCACATCCCGCACCTGGGCGTCGTCCCCGGCCTCGCCGACACCGGTGACGACAATCACGGAGCCCTGGATCTGCTCCCGGCCGAATGGGAAGTGCTGGCATCGATCGATGGCGAGCGTGACCTGCGAGAGATCGCCGCCGTGCTGGGCCGGTCCGAGTTCGAGGTTGCGAAGACGGTCTTCGGGCTTTCGACCAGCGGGGTGGTGAGCGTCCGCGATCCACGACGTGACGTGCCCGCCGACGCGGGGCCGACGTTGTCGGATCAGTTGGCGCGCGTCCAAGGCCTCTTCGATGCGGGAGACTTGGAAGGGGCGCGGCTCGAGGCGGAAGCCCTGGCCACCCACTGGTCGAACGAGCCCGCCATTCATACCCTGGCGGGCCAGATCGCGCTCCGCGCCGGGCGACCCCGCGATGCTGAGGGGGCGGCGCGCCGCGCCCTCGCGGTCGACCCGTTGCTGCCGCCGGCCCAGCGTGTCTTGGGCGATGCGCTGGCTGCCCAGGGCCGCCACGCCGAAGCCGTCGACTGGTGGGGGCGCTGGTTGGCCCTCGTGCGGGAGGGCAGTTCGGTCACGCCTGCCGACCGGGCGGCGGTGGAGGGCGTGGTGATGGCGGCGCGAACGCTGGACGCCCATCTGCGAGGCCGGCGTGAGTGACGAGATCCGGCAGCTGACGGCCGAGGTGGCGCGGGATCCGTCGAGTCTCGTGTTCCTCCAACTGGGCGAAGCCCTCCGCCTGCGCGGCCAGGTCGAGGCGGCGGCGCGGGTGGCGCGGGAGGGTCTCGAGCGGCACCCGGAGCGAGCGGAGGCGCACGACCTGTTCGCGCGCATTCTGGCGGATGCCGGGA
>CAYWNR010000050.1:0-12282 GCA_964459705.1 uncultured Gemmatimonadaceae bacterium
GCTGCTCAGAGCAAAGCCGCCGAAAGGCGGTGACGCAGAGTCACGGGGCTACCGCGGACCATCGTCCGCCACGCTCGCCGGGCCGCCAGCGATTCGCCATGGATCGATGCGGCCCGTTGTTCGTTTGGACCAGCGGGACCGCCATTGCCGGGAGGTTCCGCATGCCGTTCAAGCACAAGCTCTCGAAGCGACTCGCCATCAGCCAGGTCGCGGTGGTCGCCGCCCTCACCGCCTGCAGCGGCAGGCAGTCCGCGGCGCCGGTGATCGCGGAGCTCGACGCGGTGGCGATCGTCATTCAGCCTCAGCTCGTCGCGCTGGCCCCAGGAGAGCAGGTTACCCTCACCCCCTATGCCATGTTGCCGACCGGCGACAGCCTGCCGATCCCGGTGGACTGGCAAGCGACGGGTGGCACGATCGCGGCCGACGGCACCTACCAGGCGGATTCGGTGCCGGGCGACCAACTCGTCACCGCCACGTCGCGCGCGCAACCAGAGATGGTCGACACGGCCTTCATCAAGGTCGTTGCGGATAGCGGGGCAGTGAACTAGCGACACGCCGCCTGGAGTGACGACGGCGGACGCCGTCGCTCGGCCTTCCCGGCCTCACCCCGGGGGGTCGCCATACTCGACGAGCGCTCGGCACTCGTAGTGCCGTGAACGCTCGTCGTACCGCGCGAGCGGCGGCGGGCACGTAGGCCATCTCGAAGTCGTCACCCGCGAAGGCGCGCACCGCATCCAGAGAATCGAACGTCATCATCGTGACGAACTCGACCTCGTCGTCGCCCTCGTGCCGCAGCAGCTCGATGCCGCGGTATCCGGGAATCTCCTTCGAGGCGATCCCCTCGAAGATCTCCCCGCGCAGCAGGTGCTCGTAGCGGTCCGCGTTCGCGGGGGTCGTCCGGCCGCGCCAGATGCGCTTGATCATGTGCCGCTGCCGTGAAGGTGAGCCGTGACCGGCATGCGGGCTCCGTCGCCGCGCGACCGCGATCCGGCGGAGCGTCGACTACCGACCGATCTCGCGACTCACGATGGTAATCGGCTGGGGGTACTGAATGGGTCCCAGCGCGGTTTGGATCGTGGGGACGGCCCGGAGCGTGACGTTCTTGGGCGCGCCGCCCTGACCGGCCAGGTTGAGCGCCAGCTCGAACAGATCCCGGGCGTTGCGTTCGAAGAACTCCGCCACGTTCAGCTCGATGGCGATCGGGAGGTCCTGCGGCTCGCCCGGCGGAAACACGACCTCGCGCTCGACCGTGCCCGAGACGGTCTCGCGATCCTCCAGCAGCATGGTCCAGCGCATGCGGATCAGCCGAGCGCTCACCCGGTTGTCGGCCGGGTTCACGGCGCTGAGGTGGAGGTTGAACGCGAGCGAAACGTCGCGACGGGAGAGGGCGGCGACCAGGGTCGCGGCCTCCGCGAGGCTCAGATCCCCATAGGAGCGCTGGCCGGTCAAGTCGATTCCGGCGAGCCGCACCTCCGAGACGCGGTCGATGGCGAAGTCCACCTGCCGCAGCGCCGTGATCTGCTGGAGAGTGGCACAGCCGGCGGCGAATGCGCCAAGGGCGACCGCGGTGGCAGCCAACGTGCGACGGATCATGAGCAAAGGGTACTCAAACGGCGTGTAAAACGACACGATCCTTCTCCCGAAGGAAAGGGGACAGCGGGTAAGGATGACGCCGTTTGAACGAGCTGCTACCGAACGGCGCCGAGTACCAGGAGCACCAGACCCACCGTGGTCACGACGCTCCCACCCCAGTAGACGAACATCCAGCGGAGCAGTCCGGCGCGCTGCTCGGCGAAACCGCTGTCCATCTTGGCCTCGAGCTGCGTGAACCGTCGCTCCCACTTGCCATCGGTCTTGGTGAAGCGCTGCTCTAGCGTGGCACCGAGTTCCGCGAACCGCTGCTCCCATCGCGCGCCGAGTTCCGTGAACCGCTGCTCCCATTGCGCGCCGAGGTCCGTGAACCGCTGCTCCCATTGCGCGCCGAGTTCCGTGAACCGCTGCTCCCATTGCGCGTCGAGCGCGACGAAGCGCTGCTCCACGTTCGTCTCGAGCCGCAAGAACCGGCGCTCCCATTTTGCCTCGAACCCGGCGAAGCGCTGCTCCAGCTTCGCGTCGGCCTCGGCGAAACGCTGCTCCACCTTGGCGTCGAACCGGGCGAAGTTCAGCTCGTTCAGCTCGCGCAGATCGCTGCGGTACGTGGCATCCACGGCATTGAACCAGTTCACGAGCTCATTGGCGATCTCGTCGCCGAATACCTCATAGAACTTGCGGGACAGCTTGGCCGTGACCGGCACGGACGCTCCTTGCGATGCCGGTCGAGAGCATAAGGTAGGCTCGGCAGGGCGTGGTAGGCAATTCCACGCGCGGGGCGCCGTTTCGTCCCCGGCGGACTACTTCCTCACCCAGTACGGCCGGAAGTCCGCGGTCACGGCATAGACGAGGTCATCTACGAGCCGCCCGTACGCGTCATTGGGATCCTCGGCCGAGAAGTACGGCACGCCCCCCGTCATCGCGACCTGGCCGACCGTTTCCGTCTCGCGCGCCGAGTTGCTCCAGAGGGTCCCGCCTGATTCGGTGGCGAGCAGCCGCGCCCGGATCTCGACGGTGACGTTGGCCTCGATGCGCGGGAGGTCAAGCCCGCGCAACACGCCACGCGGCTTCACGTCCGACACGATCAGGTGGCCGAAGAAGACGGCAGGCGTACCATACTTCTCGCCGATCTTCTGCGCGGCCCGCAGGCCCAGCTCCGATTCCCCAACCTCCGCCAGCAGCTTGTCCGCGTCGCCCAGTTCGAGCACCTCGATCCCCGGCTGGCCGCCGAGCACGTGGGTCATGAACCGCTCCGTGGCCAGCTGGTTGAGCGAGCCTTTGGCGTTCTCGATGGTGAACGTCACCAAGCCGATGCGATGCTGCGGGGCCAGATCGATCCGTGGTGGCATCAAGATCTTGGACGAGCAGCCGGCGACCGTGAGGAGCCCGATCGCGAGGAGGGCGAGCGCCAGCCGTCGAACCCCATCGTTCCGCGGCTGACGCGTCGCGCGACCCATCAGCTCCGGCACCGCGGTGATGAACACCGTTGGCGCGCGTCGCGTCGCGTCGCGTCGCGAGGCATGTCCGTACGTTCCGCGTTACCCAACGCAGTCGTGCTTTGCATGATCCACCTCCACCAGAAACACACCCGCTGTCTGTGAGAAAAGCAAGGGCAGTGCCCACAGCGCGAGCGCTGCGTAAGGCGTTGCGCCGACTGCGATTCTTCGTTGCTTGACGGTGGTGGGGTTGGGTGTGGCGTCCGCAATTCTGAACAGCTTGTCCTCACCCCCTGTCCCCCTCTCCCTTCGGGAGGGGGGGGAACGTCGACCCACTTCACGTCCCCCTCTCCGCGTAGGCGGAGAGGGGACAGGGATGAGGAGCCGTGGCCGGGCCGTCCTTGACACCGTTCCTTGCCGATGGGAACCTCCCTCGGCCCCGCCGAGGAGAACCGGTGCGCCGACACCTTTCTTGCTTTGCCGTTGCGCTCGCCGCCCTCGTTGCCGGGTGTGCGGGTCCGTATGTGGCGAGAACGGGTCCCCTCTTTCCCTGTGACACCACCGGCGAGCCGTATCGCGCCGAGAATCCGCAAGGGGTCTGCGGCTGGCAGCTGAACCGCTACCGCGTGCTGCTGTTCCAGATGGGCTACGTTCCGGAGGCCGGCCCCCGTCGGCCCAGTCAGTATCGGTTGACGGTTCACCACTGGACGCATGTGTGGGCCGATACCGCCGACGTGCTCACGGTGGATTTCACCTATTCCACCGAGGGCGCCGGCGGCCGGGTGCTGCGGATCAACGTGTCCGGGCGGACCTTCGTGGAATCCGCCGGGAAGCAGCGGCATGTGCGGGACTCGTCCTCGCTCACCCGCGACGTGGAGTACCTGGTGGAACAACTCCTTCAGATGTTCCATCAGGTGACCCGGAGATGAGCGATCGTACGCGACGGTGGCGTGCGATGCGCGGAGCATGATGCGGTGACGGTAGCTCGCGCGGGACTCGCCGCACCCGAGCATCGCGAGGCCTACTCTACCACGTAGTCGTATTCCACCTCGTGGCCGGCGATGCCGTTGTGCCGCTCGAAGCGCGCGCGGAGACGGTCGAGCGTGCCGCTACAGAGCTTGATGAAGACCCCGCTGCACACGGTGATGTGGACGTACAGCCGGTCGGTGCGATGCCAGGCCGGGTGCTCGGGCCGGCGGGGACCGGTGTAAACGCCGGAGGTGCGCGCGTACTCGTTGCCGACGTCGATCCGCGCGAGCAGGGTGCTCTCCGGTGCGACCTCCCGACGCTCGAGGGGGCCACGCAACCCCCAGAAGTTCCGCCACGAGCGCGCGATGGGGGTCGCGACTTCCCGCTCGGTGATGACCGAAACGCCCACGCTGTAGTCCCGGTACCATTTCACCTTCATGTACGGCTGATCGAACTTCCGGGTGAGGTGCTCCAGCGTCGTCCGAAACGTGCTCCCGGGGAGCGCGCCCCGGAGCGCGTTCTCGATCTCGATCTGATACGTCTTGGCCACGGCCTTGGTGGTCGCCACGGCGCCGTGCGTTTCGAGTGCCTGTAACTGGGCCTCCACGGACGGATACCGGTTGGCGATGACCTCGTCCATCCGCTCGTCGGGGATCCCGAGCGACGCGGCGATCTCGTAGGCGGTGGAGAGATCCGCGAGCGGGTCCCCACCCTGGATCGTGAGCTTCGAGAGCGACGTCTCGTAGATCCCGCGCTGGTGCGTGACGCCGGCGTCGGTGATCAGTTGCACGAGGTCGTTGATGGGAATCAGCTTGTTCTTCGGCATCTCGTCCAGACGCGCTTCGGCGGTTCCCGCATGGTGGCCTCCCTCATGCCCGACTCCGTCTCGCAGGGACTCGGGCTGGCTCGACAAGATGTGGCTGGGGGTGGGGGGCCGTAAGAGGGTCCCGGGAAACCCGGCGCCTCTGCGCGACTCCCGTTGGGTCGCCCATCTGGCCGATCCGCGCCCCGCGCCCTATCGTAGCGCAGCCCCAGCCGATGACCTGACCATGTCCGGATTCCTGCGACGCCTCTTCGCACCCGACCCACCGGCTCCCGCGCCGCGAATGTTCGCGGATCTTCCTCCGCGCGTGTTCGTCGTGGACGATCGTGTCTTCCTGCTCGCCCTCGATTATCACTACCGTGAGGGGATGAAGCAATTCGAAGCGCACGAGCTGCTTCCGTTGGCGCGAAGGGTCGCCGGGGCGCTCGATGTCTCGCCGGCCACGGGCCCGGTCGAGGGCTACTACGCCGACAACCCCGCCCTCACCGAGTACTTCCAGCTGGTACGCGCGCTGCAGGAGCAACCCCTGGAGCGCGAGCGGGACGTCCAGGCGATGGGCGAATTCCGCTGTCTGCTGGAGGTGATGTCCTCCCCGATGTTCGGGAGAACGGTGCGCGAGAAGCTCCTCCCGGTCGGGCGGGATGCGCTGAGCCAGGCCCTGATCGACACACGTCCCAATTGGACCGTCGAACGCCTGGTGGACGCCGCGTACCACGCGGCGCTGGGGTGGGACGACTACTCGCTCGTGGGCTTGGCAGCCCGAATCCGCGATGCCGTCGTGCTGACGGCGCTGCGGGAGTCCGTGGTCTTGGAAGCGGAGATGGTGCTCGGGGCGCTGCCTTCCTACAGCCCGGTCTCCGAATGGCGGGTGAGTCCGGAGCTCGTTCGGCAGGCGGAGCGCTTCATTGCGGAGTTTCACCGGTTCGTTCCGGGAGGTATCCCAACGCCGTCGGCCGAGAACGCGCTGGCCTACTATAGCGCGTATGCATTGAACGAGATTCGCGGTCGCTGCGTCTGGATTGGCCGCGACCCGAGCGGGCCCCGGTACCATTGGGCGATCCAGGGGACGGGCGATGCGCTGGTGGTCGAGGAATTCTGGAGCGACGAGCTCTGGACCACGAGGCGGTATCGCTCGGAACGCTTGGCTCGCGCGGGCGACGCCTTCGGGCGGCCGAGTGATTGAGTGACGCGTGTTGCCGGGCGCCTGAAGGCCGCGGAGCCTCGGTCCACCCGCCGCCCCGGACGACGGGCGCTCAGCTCGTGGCGTCCACGTGGATCTCGAGCTGGAACGACACCGGCCCGCCCACGGGCGCCAGCGTGGGGGCCCAGCTGAGCTCCGCTTGCATTTGGTTCAGCACGGAAACCGGGACGCCTCCGCGATGTGCGATCCGAACCTCGTGCGACTCGGGTCCGCAGTCGAACTGCACGACGAGGTCGCAGGCCCCGGGGAAGGCGTCGAGCGCGGCCGCGATGCGGTCCTCGGCGGCCCTGATGAAGCTCCCCGCTTTGTCCGCCGTGGTTCGCGCACCCACTTCGATGTCAGCGGTCAGCAGCCGGTTTGTCGTGTGGAGCCGCCCCCGCGCTCGCTCCGGCCCGTCGGGCTTCACCACGTACCAGTCAGTGACGTAGGTGAGGCCGTCTATCGGGTTGACGTACGCGTCGTCCCGCCACGCGAGCGAGAACGGGTACCGCTCTCCCGTCCCACGAATCTCGAGCGGTTCGCCACGCGCCAGCGCGTGACGCAAGGCGCGAGCGTCGAGGTCGCTGAGGAACACCGCGAAGCCGTCTTCCGCCACGATGGCCCCGGTCTCGCTCTGGCCCGGTACGAACAGACAGTGGCAGCCCCCGGTCGCGGTGGCCCCCATCGGCAGCGAGATCTGGTTGCCCGGGGCGAGGGCGGCCTGCACGGTAATGGCTTGCCCGACCCGTTCCCCGGGGCACCACACCAGGCACGTACGCACCGCGTGATCGAGACCAGGGAGCAGCGCGAACGGCCGGTCGACGGCGATCGTCGCAATCTGTTCCGCGAGCGCGGATCCGGCCGAGCGCCGGACGGAGAGCGTGACCCGGTGATCCCGGAGCGTCACCCAGCTCTCGCGGGTCGCGACGCTGGTCACGCCGGGAAGCACACTTGGCTGTCCCTCGGTGGGGGCGCAGATCTCCGCACGCGTGCGGTCGCACACTTCCGGCCACGGGAAATGGCTGAAGAGCCGGCCGAGGCGGACCAGCGATCGGAGGGCCCCACCGCTCCGGAGCGCGGCAACCTCGCCCGCCTTGAAGGCGATCGCGGCAAGGGTGCCGGCCGGCGTGGTGACGCCCTCCAGCGGTCGGGCAAGCGCGTACACGACCGCGCGAAATCCAAAGTGGTCCTCCTGGAAGCCGGTCATGCCGTACGCGGAGACCGTGCGGCCGTCCAACGCCAAGGAGCGCAGAACGCGGAAGAACTGCATGGCTTCGCGGACGTCGTCGTCTCCGAACCGGTCCGTGCGGAGCGTCAGGCGGACCTCATGCTGCCCGACCGCCGTCAGGCCCGCGCTCAGCATCGTGAGGCAGCCGACGGTTCCCCCGCCGAGTTCCGTATGATTCTCGTACAACCGGACGGTCAGCGTGTCGGGAATCAGGGGTACCTGCGCCACCAACGCGCGGCCGTATTCACCGCGTGCCGCCTCGAGTGACGCGGCGGCGGCGTCCTCGCGCGCGGCACCTCTGCCACCGAACAGCGAGCGGAGCAGTCCCATGATCGGCAACTTGCAGCGCGGTCGCGGTCGTGGGAAGAGCGGCGATCGCTGCTCGCTCGCTCCGAGCCGGCTAGCCGATTCGCGCTCCATTCCCTATCGTAGACGCGTCCCAGCGGGAGATTCCGCGTGCCGGAGACACCGGACCGCCTCGCCGAGTCGCTGAAAGACCGCTACGCGATCCAGCGCGAGCTGGGGCGCGGGGGCATGGCCACGGTGTACCTCGCCGAGGATCTGCGACACGAGCGACGGGTCGCCATCAAGGTCTTCAAGCCGGAGCTCGCGGCCGTCCTTGGTGGCGAACGTTTCCTTCGTGAGATCCAGATCACCGCCCGGCTCAATCACCCGCACATCCTGCCCCTGCTCGATTCGGGCGACGCGGACGGACTGCTGTACTACGTGATGCCGTTTGTCGAAGGGGAATCCCTCCGGCAGCGGTTGGAGCGGGAGAAGCAGCTGCCCATCGCGGATGCGCTCAAGATCGTGCGGGACGTGGGCGACGCGCTGAGTTACGCCCACAGTCACGATATCGTTCACCGCGACATCAAGCCGGAGAACATCCTGCTCGAGTCGGGTCACGCGGTGGTATCGGACTTCGGCATCGCTCGGCCCGTCACCGCCGCGGGAGGTGACCGGCTCACGGAGACGGGCGTGGCGATGGGCACCCCGACGTACATGAGCCCGGAGCAGGCGGCCGGTGAGCGCGATGTCGACGCACGCAGCGACATCTATGCGCTCGGCTGCGTGCTCTACGAGCTGTTGGCCGGCGAACCGCCGTTCAGCGGACCCTCCGCCCAGGCGATCATGGCGCGCAAGTTCCATGAGTCGGTCACGAGCCTCCGAATCCTCCGACCAGCGATTCCCGAGGCGCTCGAACGCGTGGTCACCAAAGCGCTGGATCGGACCCCGGCCGATCGGTTCTTGACCGCGCAGGAGATGCTTGACGCGGTCGACCGCGCCGCACAACCAAGCACCCAGCCGTCGGGGCCCATCCTCCAGGTGATCAATCAGCCGCCTTGCGTCACGCCGACCCATTACATGAACCGGGACGAGGCGGCTCTCGAGATCTCCAGCTTCCTCCGCGACCAGTCCAAGCGCGTGCTCACGGTGGTGGGCCGTGCGGGTATCGGAAAGACGTCGGTGGTCTGTCGAGTCTTGGAGGCCGTCGGGCAAGGGAGCCGCATCGGCGACCAGCCATGGCCGGCCATTCGCGCGATCGTTCACCTGAACCTGTACGGCAATCGTCGTGACACGGTTCCCCGGATGATGGCGGACCTGGCGAAACCGCTGTCGGCGTCGTCCGCATCGCACATTCCCTTGGCGTACGACGATTCACCACAAGGCATACGGGCCACCATGGAGACGCTCTTGAGCGTTCTCGATGCCTCCCAGGCGGTCATTCTTTCGATCGACAACCTCGAGCACGTCATCGATCCCCGCGGATACGTCATCGACCGGCAGTTGGACACGGTCCTGCGAGCGGTGCTCGAGTTGCCCAGTCATGCTCTGAAGGTCATCACGACGACCCGCGTTCCCCCGAGAGAACTCATTCTGATCGAGCCGGGCCGCCAGCAGGTCGTCCATCTCGACCGCGGACTCGACCCTGCCTGTGGGGAGCAGGTGCTGCGACGGCTCGACGCGGCCAACGTTTGCGGGATGGGCTCCGCGGACAGCGACCGGCTCCGGCGGGCAACGGAGTACACGAATGGAAACCCACGCGCGCTCGAGGCGCTCTACGCCTCCCTGATCGCCGACCGAGACTCGTCGCTCGAGGACGTCATCGGAGACCGACCCGACTCCCTGCCGGATAACGTCGTTCGGGCATACGTCGGAGAAGCCGTGGAGCGGCTGGAGCCCGCCGAGAGACGCGTGATGCACGCACTGGCCGTACTCGGTCGGCCGGCGGCCGCCGAGGTCGTGGCGGCCCTGGTCGAGCCGGATGGTATCGGTGACTCCCAGTGGATCTTGAGCCGTCTGGTCGGCATGCATCTCGTGCGCAAGGATCGGCGCGGCTACTACCTCCATCCCGTCGATCGGGCGTATTTCGTCACGCCGAGCGCGCTCGGCGCAACCGCTGGGCGCACGTCCGTCGATGCGGCCGTCGCGGATGAGGAACAAGCGAGCAAGCGTCTCGTCGAGCGCGCGGCCCAGTACTTCCGGCGGATCCGGAGACCCGCGGAGGAATGGCAATCACTGGAGGATCTGTCCGTTCCGCTCGCGGAATTCGAGTACCGCGTAGCATCGGAGGACTTCGATGGTGCCGCCGAAGTGCTGACGGCCATCGGGTTCGACTACCTCATCCGCTGGGGCCACTACACCCTCGCGGTGGACCTCCACGAACAGATCGCGGAGCGCATCGACGATCCGCAGCTCGCGCAGTGGACCATCGGGAATCTCGGAACGGCGTACTGGCGGCTTGGCCAATACGACCGAGCGATTGCGTGCTACTCGAAGGCGATCACGATGGCCGAGGCCCGAAACGATCCGGCTGGACGCGCGGCCTCCTTGGGAAACCTGGGGACGTGCTACAGCGAGCTTGGTCGGATATCGACGGCGATGGAGTACCACCGGGAGGCGGTGGAAATCCAACGTGCTATCGGCGATACCCGTGGCGAGGCCACGCAGATCAGCAATTTCGGCACGTGCCAGGCACAGCTCGGGCGTTTGACGGAGGCACGGGAGTGCTACGAGACCTCCATGAATCTGGCCCGTGAACTGAACGACCAAACGCTCGTGGCCCGCCAGCTTGGGAACCTGGGCCTCATCGAGCATGCGGTCGGCGACGCGGACCGCGGACTGGCATTGCTGGAGCGCGCACGCAACCTGGCTGAAGAGATCGGCGATCCTATCGTCCAGATCGGATGCCTGCGCTATCGGGGTGAGATTCTCCTCGATCGTGGCGACACCACGGGAGCCCGGGAGGCATTCGATCGTGCGGTTACCCTCGGTGCCGAACTGGGGAATCCGCAGTTTGAAGCGACGGCTCGGTTCGGCCTCGCCATGGTGCTGCTCAAAGAGGGGAAACCGGGAGACGCGCGCGACATGCTACACGCGGCGTTGGAGCCACATCCCGTGTTTCACCCACCGCATTTCGTGAGCCTCTGGCGTGGAATGGTCGCGCTCAGATCCGGCAGTCCGTCTCAGGCGGAACGCGACTTCGAAGAGGCTCTCCGACTCGTTCGAGAGGTCATCGACCGAGATGCGAACGCTTTCGGGGCCTGGGACATCCAAGGGCTCGCACAGGCGGGCCTTGCCGTGGCGCAGACCGCGCCCGGTCATGCCGCAGATGCGCGTGTGAGCTTTGCCCGGGCCCGCGCGATTGTCGATGCCCCGGGCATCGTGGCGGCGATCCGATCACAGTTCGACGAGATCGCCATCGCGGACGTGCAGGGACTGCTGCGTGGCGTCCTGGGATAAGGCTGCCGACAACGGCCAGGGAGCGCACGCGCGGCGGGTATGGCCGCTGCTCTCCAGGCGAAGCGATGGCGGCGCTGCGCCAGGATCCGGGCCCGCGCCGGGCGGTGGCGGTTCCGGCCCTGCCTGCGAGCCGATCCGCGCCCCGCGCCCTATCGAACACAGCCCCCTGGCCGATGATCCCCGGCAGCACCGCAAGGTCACCTCGGGCGCAAGGACGACGCCGTGGGCTACCTCCGCGAACTTCTGAACATCGGTGGACGGCTCGGGCTCGTGCCCGATTTCGGGCGGCCCGCGCGAGGATCAGCCCACTAGAGATGCGTGACTATGGTGGGGGTGGGAGGTGATGACGGAGAATGATGTGGCTGCCGCTCTGTCGATCGCGCTCGTACCCGAATCGGCCGAGGATCCAGACCAACTCCCCGCCGCCGAGTACCGGCAGCCGACTCACGGCACGTCCACGAATTCCTCTTCGGGGCCGGGGGGTACCGCTTCGCCGCGTTGCTCCAGGCTGGCCAGGTAGCCGGCGATGGCCTCACGGATGTTCGCGAGCGCCTCGGCGCGGGTCGGCCCTTGGCTCACGCAGCCCGGGAGCGATGGCGCTTCGGCGATGAACATGCCGTCCTCGTCCTGCTCGAGGACTACGCGGTAGCGCACGGGCGAGTATCTCCTGGGCATACGGCGAACATGAGGCGGTCGCTCGACGAGAATAGTATCAAACGAACGCGCGCCGGAGCAAATCGTTCCCCCCGCTCACGTCCCCTCTCCCGCACGGAGAGGGGGAAAGGGGTGAGGACCCAGCGGGGACACGGGGTGCAGACCCAGCGCGTGCTCGCCCGCGCGCGTCGCCCCGTCTATCTTTGCCGACCATGACTGACACCACCGCGCTCGTCGACCGCCTGGCGGCCTTGCCCAAGTTGCGAGAGATCCCCCGTCCGGAGCTGGAGTGGCTCGCGGCACACGGCCACGTCGTGGCCCGTGACGCGGGCGTCGTGGTGGCGCCGAAGGGTGACCGCATCGAGCACCTCTGGATCATCCTCTCGGGGCATGTGGTCGTTCAGGTGGATCGGGGTGCGGGACCCCGGCGGGTGACCGACTGGCGTGCCGGCGACGTCAGTGGGATGCTGCCCTACTCGCGGATGACCGGACCGCCGGGTGACAACTATCTCGAGGTCCGTTCCGAGTTCCTGGCCATCCACGTGCGGCACTTTCCGGAGATGGTCCACCGCTGCCCGGTGTTCACCGCGCTCACGGTGCACAGCATGCTCGACCGCGCGCGCAGCTTCAATACCAGCGACCTGCAGGACGAGAAGAT